>JAOTWE010000001.1 GCA_029863065.1 Betaproteobacteria bacterium | reverse complement strand
GCGCAGTGTGAATGAATTGGCAGCGCGACGCCGCGCAGGGGCGTAACGTGTCCGGACTTACCCTTTTGCGGAGGTCAGCCATGAGAATGCTAGTCGCAGCCGCCGTAGCCGCCGCGCTTGCCGGATGCGGCTTGGAAACCGCCAGCACCGCGGCGACCGCCGCTTCGCTCAAGAAGCAGGAGCTGCAGCAGGGCCAGAGAACCATGCAGCGGGCGCAACAGAGAATCGACGGCGCGATGCAGCAGATGCAGGAACGCGCCGCCAACGCCGACAAGTAGCCCGGCGCCGGCCCATTGGGCGACGGGCTGATTCGTGCGACAGCGACGTTGCACCTGCGGCGCCGAAGCCGATGTGCGGCGCGGCACCCGCCGCGGCGCCGATGGACGCGACGAAATCGTCTACCGCGTGACTTGTCCCGCCTGCGGGCAGCTCGGTCCCGCGATTCCGGCCGAGGGCAGGGACGAAGCCGCCGCCATTGCCGAAGCCATCGAGGCGTGGAATGACATGATCGCCCGCCTGCGTCCGCTGGAAGCCTGAGCCAGACGTCGAAAGCCGCCACTGGTGGGCCTCCGCGGCCGGTCGAGCGCGCGCGCGGCGCGACCCGCCTGAGCCTTGCGGCGCTCTTGCTCGCCAACCTGCTGCCGCTTGGGCTGGTCTTCGCCGGCGTCTGGGACGTGGCCGACGTCGTGTTCTGCTACTGGCTCGAGAACCTGGTCATCGGCTGCTACAACCTGCTGCGCATCGCGGCGGCGCACTCGCTCGGCGCCGAAGAAAAGCTGGGCCTCGGCTTGTTCTTCGCGGCCCACTACGGGATCTTCTGCCTGGGGCACATGGTGTTCCTGGTCGACGTCTTCGGCTTTCCGGGCGCGCCTTCGGGCTGGCCCGCGCCGGGGGGCGGCTTCGCGCTATTCGACGCGATCGCAATGCCGGAACTGCTGTTTCCCCCGCGCCTATGGTGGCCGCTGCTCGCACTCGCGGCATCGCACGGCCTGTCGTTCGTCACGCACTACTTGATCGGCGGCGAGCGCCTGGCGGCGAACAACAAGACGTTGATGGGGCGACCGTATGGCCGGGTCGTCGTCATGCACCTGTGGTTGTTCGTGGGCGGCTTCCTGGTGAAGGAGTGGAATGCGCCGATGGCAGCGTTGCTGGCGCTGGTGGCGCTCAAGACTCTGATCGACGCCGGCAGCCACGCCTACCTGCACCGGCCGCGCGCGCTGGCGCAGGCCCGGGCGCGCACCGGCTGATTCGCGGCGGCTGGACCCGTGATAACCAGGTGCCCGCCCAGGCCGCTTGCTATAGTCGCCGCACCGACGGAGGCCATGGCATGCGACCCAACCGCCTCGAGAGCAAGCTGCGCGCGGGCGCAGGCCACCGAGACCACGATGCTGCTGCGCGTGCCGTCGCAGGACCCCGTCTACATCAAGCGCGCGCTCGCCGACGCCTCGGTCAGGGCCTGAGCGGCGTGCGCTGCGCCATTCGCTATTTCGCCCTGTCGGCTTCGATCCTGTTTGCTCCCATCGCCGCCGCGGACGATCCCTTCGCGCGCGCACCGGCCAGCGGTGCGCGCGCGCAGAGCCTGTTCGACCGGACCGTGCTCTCGGTCACCGAGGGAGACCTCGTTTTCCCCCGGCTCTCGCCCGACGGCAAGCGCCTGGTCTATGCCGATGCGTTCGTGCGCGAGGGCGTCGAGGGGACGGCCGTCTATCTGGTCGACCTCTCGACCAAGGCGAGGCGCACGCTCCTCAGTGCGGCGGCGGCGGAGAAGTATCGGGTCGCCAAGGTGTTCGTATCGGGCATCGAGTGGCTGGACGGCGCGCGCGTGCTGGTCGGCCTTGCCGATGGCGACGTGGGACTGACCGAGGTCGCCTTCGACGCGGCCACGGGCGCCATTCTCTCGGAGCGATCGCGCGAGCTCGGCGAAGACGAAGACCCGCTGACGGCTTCGCCGCGGCTCGCGGCGTTGCGCTCCGCGCTGATTGAGGCGTTTCCGGCCTGGTCCGCGGAAGTCCTCGAGGGCGCCCTGCGCAACGTCTGCGTCGAAGTCCCCGGGCGCGGGGCCATCCTGCAGCGGGACTACGCGGGCTTCGATCACGACGTCTGGTTCGTCGATGCGCAGAGAAAGACGCGATCCCGTCTCCTGTCCATGGGCGCGCAGGACACGCGCGCGCTGGGCGGCGGATTTACGCTCGGCGGCCAGACCGTGTTCGCGGTCGCGCACGACACGCACGCGTATCTGTTCCGCTGGAGCGGAAGAGGCGATCCGGAGCCCCTGGCGCGCTATCCGAGGATTCTGCAGCGGGCCCTGCTCGAGCTGCGTTACCGCTCGAGCACGGAAGCGATGTTCCTGCTGCGGCTCGGCGAGACCTACGAGCGGGGACACAATCCGGTATTTCGCTACTCGACGCGGAGTGGCCTTATCGCATTATCGGAGTGCCGCCAGTGCAGCGACTTCGACGTCTCCGCCCGGGGCGACGTCGCGGTGTTCGCCAGTTGGATCGACGGGCGCCGCCAGCTCAGGGTGCTTCGAAGGAAGAATTGAGGGTCAGGGGTCGACGGCGTCGACCCAGATGCGCACTGCTGCTACGGCTTGCCGGGCCCGAACTTGCGCCGGGCACGCTCCTTCAGCATCTCTTGCTTGGACATGAACGACTTGCCCGCGAACTGCCCCTTGTGGCAGTGGTAGCCGCCCGCGCCGCGGTTCTTGTGGCAGCCGTACGAATCCAGGCGCTCGCCGCCATGCGCGCCCGCGACCGCGGGAAGGGCCACAAGGACAAGGAGCGCGACGATACGGCCGGCTAGAGCGCGTTGCATCGTACGGCCGACGCTACGCTCACCCTGCAACTCGGTCAAACGTGCTCGAATACCATCGAAGGCCAATGATGCAAATTCGAAAGAGCCGGGACGCGGATTTGGCAGCGATGCTGGCAATCGTCAACGAGGCGGCCCAGGCTTATCGAGGCGTGATACCGGCCGACCGGTGGCGCGATCCCTATATGCCGCCCGATGAACTGAACGGAGAGATTGCGGACGGCGTCGTATTCTGGGTCGCGGAGGATGACGGGCGACTGCTAGGGGTGATGGGGATTCAGGACAAGGGGGAAGTCGCTTTGGTGCGCCACGCCTACGTCGCCCCGACCGCGCAGAGGCAGGGGGTGGGCACGGGGCTCCTGCGGCATGTGGAGGGTCTCACGGGCAAGCCCGTCCTGATTGGTACCTGGGCGGCCGCGTCCTGGGCCATCGAGTTCTATCGCCGCAACGGATTCACCGTCGTCCCGGACCGCGACAAGGACTTTCTGCTGCGCAGATTCTGGTCGATCCCCGCGCGACAGGTCGAAACGTCGGTAGTACTTGCCGATGGACGATGGATGAATGCCCAACGGCGAAATCCAGCGGACGGCTAGTCGCCGCCCTCAGGCGTAGCAGCGCAGCCGCTGCGAGAACTCCGCCAGCGACCGGATGCCGCTCGCTTCCGCCCGCTGGCACCAGTCCTGGAGCTGCGCGACCAGCTCGTCCCGCGACGCGAGGGACCGCCCCCACAGCGCAGAAAGTTCGTGCCGCATCGCATACACGGTCTCGAGCGCGCGCGACTTCGGCAGCGTCTCGGCCAGCCGCCGGCGCTCGGCCTCGTCCAGGATCTTCTCGTCGCGATCGAGCAAGGGCTTCACGGTCTCCAGGGCCGCGGCATCGCGCGGCCGGCTGCGCTGCAGCAGCCTCACTTCCTCGGTGTAGGTCTGCCAAAGCGAGCGGGCGTACTTGGCCAGAACGTCGTAGCGATTGGTGATCACGGCCTGCAGCGTCTGCGGATCGACCACCGGCCTGGGGGCGGTGAAATGCGGAGTCGGCGCCACGTGCTTGACCTTCGCCAGCCCCAGGATTTCGAGCGCGCGGATGTAGCCCCAGCCCAGATCGAACTCGTACCACTTGTTCGAGAGCTTGGCCGAAGTCGCGAAGGCGTGGTGGTTGTTGTGCAGCTCCTCGCCGCCGATGAGGAGGCCGAACGGCACGATGTTGGTGCTCCAGTCGGGCGTCGACCAGAGGCGATAGCCCCAGTAGTGGCCGATGCCGTTGATGACGCCGGCGGCCCAGAACGGAATCCACACGATCTGCGCGAGCACGATCAACAGGCCCGGCCCGAGGCCGAAGACGAGGACGTCGATCAGCCCCATCAGGATCAGGCCGAGGCTCTGGTACTTCGAGTAGAGGTGGCGCTCCAGCCAGTCGTCGGGCGTGCCCTGGCCGTAGCGCTCGAGGGTATGCGGATCGTGTGCCGCCTTCACGTACAGGAACACGCCGCCGAACAGCACCCGCGCGATGCCGAAGAAGCGCGGGCTGTGCGGATCCTCGGCGGTATCGCACTTGGCGTGGTGCATGCGGTGCACGGCGACCCATTCCCGGGTCACCATGCCCGTCGTCAGCCACAGCCAGAAGCGGAAGAAATGGCTCACGACCGGATGCAGATCGAGCGCGCGGTGCGCCTGGTGGCGGTGCAGGAACACCGTGACCGCGACGATGGTGATGTGGGTCAACGCGAGGGCCGCGAGCGCGTAGCCCCACCACGGAAGTTCCACCACCCCGGTAAACAGGAAAGTATCCATGGCCATTCTCGCGAGTACGGCCGCGACCCGGCGCGGCCCGATCAATGATGAACCACATTAGCGCGCCCCGGCCGGCGTGAGTTGACCGGGCTCAATTGTGGCGACCCGGAGAACGCTTTGCCGGGGGCGCAGGTCAAAGCAAACGGGAGGGGTATGGTGCATTGCCGGCACCGGCATCGAGCCGGAAAAATTGGGCAATGCGGGGAGGATCAAGATTCTCCCCACCCCTCCCCCTCCCCTCCGAAGGTTTGACCACGATCAATACGCGTTGACCGGAAAGGTGTAGGTGGATTTTGAGCGACCTTGCTCGCCTTAGGCGAGGCTCGAGAAATGATGCAACGGGCCGGCTCTCAAAAACCGGCCTGCAAGTTCGGCTTCGGGCACGCGGGGCCCGCCCTTTCGGTACAGGCCTGTACCTCCCTGCGAAGCAGCAAGCGAGGCCGCACGCGGCGTCATTTCCGCATTCGTGTCCCGCTGCGGCGGCGTTTGCTTTCCGTCATCGCTCGATTTGGAGGCAGGTATGACTACCGAAAGCAGCCTGCAACGGCAATTCGCGTTTGTGACCGGCGTATTGATCTGCGCACTGTCTACACCTGCCGTGGCGCAGAGCTCGGGCGACTGGGTCGACATCAAGGACCCCGAGGAGCTGCGAGCTCTTTATTCCAACAAGACATTCAGAGGCCACGGGTGGGTTGGGCACTATCGTCCTGACGGAAGGGGGATAGTTATTACCGATGCGGGCGGGCGGTTTCCACGTACATGGCAAGTGAAGGGCAACGATCAGATCTGCGTTACGACCGAAGTTGGCGCCCCCGATAGTTATCGGTTTAAGCGCCATAGCAAGAACCGAAACGAGATCTTGCTCACTGGCGTTGAGAACGGCGTGTCTCGTCAATTTACTGTGGAAGAAGGCGTTCCGAAGTTCTAGGCGGCCACATCGATGCCGGTTCCAGGCAGCTCGTGATCCGCTTCGAGTAGCGAGCGCAAATGCCGCAAATGCGCCGGTTTGCCAAAGCCGGTCCAGTCGCTCAATGAAAGGAGGCCAAAATGCTTTTTCTGACGTATTGGGAGCTCAATGAGAATATGCCCGAGGGGGATCGCCATAAATTCGTTCAGAAGATAATGTCTTCAGGATTGTTTCCTCCCAAGGGTGTCGAAGTCATACGTTGGGATATCACTCCGGACGGTTGGGGCATTGTCATCTGCGAGCAGCAGAGTGCGACCGACGTAGTCAAGTCGCTTGATATGTGGCGTATGGCCGAAGGCGGGTTCTTCAAATCCACCAAGACCGCTCCGATAATTTCGATCCAAGAGTCCATGGCGATGAGCGAGGGCTTGGTGAAAGCGTTGGCGTAAGGCGCGACGCTCCTGGCCAGTGCCTCGGCCGGGTGAACGGCGACGTTAACCCCATCGCGATAACCGGAGGACCCCGAGTGCAGCCGCTTGGCCCGTTCTTCCGCGAGGTCGGCCCCGGCTCGCGTCGCCAGCCGGCGTCGGCCGCTCATTTCAAGCGTCGTACCGCTCGGACACAGCTGCCCTGGGATCAGCCGTGACAGGAAGCGACCTGATCCTGTACGGTCCGGCGTACAGCACCTACACCCGGACAGCGCGGCTTACGTTGGAAGAGAAGGGCGTCGCCTACAGGCTCGTCGAAGTCGATTTCCTGCGAGGCGCAAACAGGACCCCCGAGCACCTTTCCCGTCACCCGTTCGGCAAAGTTCCCGTTCTCGAGCACGGGGACTTGAGGCTCTACGAGACCGGTGCGATTACCGACTACATCGATCGCGCGTTCCCCGGTGCGCCACTCCAGCCCAAGGACGCTTCCGCACGCGCCCGAATGCTCCAGGTCATCGGGGTCGTGGTTTCGTACATCTACGCGCCGATGGTCGGTCAGATTCTCTTCGAAAGGCTGATCAAGCCCGTGCTTGGGCAACCCGCGGACCAGAGCGCCGTCGACATCGGCATGCGCCGCCTGCGCAAGGGATTAGGGGTGCTCGAGCAGCTCGTCGAAGGATCTCCGTTCCTGATCGGTGGGGCCGTGACGTTGGCGGATCTGTACCTCGCGCCGATGTGGGCGTACTTTCTCCAGACCCCGGAGGGTGAGGCGGTGGCACCAACCCTCCCGCGTCTTGCAAACTGGTGGAGGGCGGTCGGCGTGAGACCCAGCGTTGTCAAAACCGAGGCCTCGCTTCGGTAGGTCAGAAATCTCGCATGCCGTCCCGGCTGAAGAGCGACGTCAGGGTGCTCGAATGAATTGGACCGGAGTTAAAGGCCTGTTGGCGAACTGGCCGCTTCCGCAAGGCTATCGGCTGGAACAGCTGCGGCGCGCGGACGTTCCTGAGCTCATCGGCTGCGTCAAAGAATGGTACCCGGACATCATCGTGGGTGCCGTGGGCTGTTATTTGCAGGAGGATTTCTACCTCCGCCAGGTGTTTCTCGAGGGGGAGTCCGAGAAGGAAGTGATGGTGATCCTGCTCAGGAAAGATCCGGAGCTGGCCGGCATGCTTTCTCTCGAACGTGACCAGCACAATCTCACGCTGTACTGCGGGTTGGGTGTGCTGGCCCCGAAGCATCGCGGCGCAAAGCTGGCGAACCTCGCTCCCCTGGCCTTGGAAACAATGGGCCGAGCGCTGGGAATGGAAGTGATTTACTACATCACAACCTTGCGCAGCCCGCACATGCAGGCGGTCGCGGAAACCGCCGGCTTTCGGCTCGTCGGGATTCTCCCCGGGTCCGATCGGGCGATGGTCGCCCCGGGGGTCGTGAAACGCGTATACGAAGCGGTGTATATCAAGGTGCTGGTCCCCGAGGCCGAGCTCCTTCGCCCGAAGCCCGAATATCTGACACCCAAGACCAAGGTGCTCTTCGACGTGCTGTTTCCGGAGTGAGCATTGGATGAAAGGGACCGCCTTGGCCTTGGCGCTGCTCGTGCTGGCCCTGGCCGCCTACCTGAGCCTGTGGCCGGTGCCGATACGGCCGGTCAGTTGGAACGCGCCCGCCGCACCCGGCTACACCGGAGTGCATGCCGTGAACCACAAGCTGGCAGGGCTGCAGATAGTCTCGCTGGGCGCCGAAGAAGGGCCGGAGCACATCGTATTGGCCCGCGATGGCAAGCTCTACGCCGCGGTGGCCAGCGGCAACATCCTGCGCATGAACCCCGATGGCACGGCGCAGGAGGTGTTCGCCAACACAGGCGGGCGCGTGCTGGGTTTCGATTTCGACGCCGCCGGCCGCCTGATCGCCGCCGACGCCATCAAGGGCCTGCTGGCCATCGGCCCGGATCGCAAGGTTACGGTGCTGGCCGACAACGTGGACGGCGACCCGATCCGCTATGCCGACGCGGTAGTGGTGGCGAGCAACGGCAAGGTCTATTTCAGCGATGCATCCGGCCGCTTTGCGCCCGCCGAGTGGGGCGGCACTTATGAGGCCGCGGTCCTGGACATCATCGAACAATCGTCGACCGGGCGCATCCTCGAGTACGCCCCTGCCACCAAGACCACCCGCATCGTCGCCAAAGGCTTGAGCTTCGCCAATGGCGTGGCCCTGAGCCGCGACGAGCAGACCCTGTTCGTTGCCGAGACTGGCAAGTACCGTGTGTGGAAGATCGCCGTGGCGGCCGACAAGCTGGACCTCGCGCGAGACTCGCCCCAGGCCACCGTGCTGCTCGACAACCTGCCCGGCTACCCCGACAACCTGATGCGCGGGCTGCACGACAAGATCTGGTTGGGCTTTTCCGGGCCGCGCAGCGCGGACGTCGATGCGATGGCCGACAAGCCGTTCCTGCGCCGGCTCACGCTGCGCCTGCCGCGCTCGCTGTGGCCGCTGCCCAAGGCCTACGGGCATGTGATGGCCTTCGCCGAAGACGGTCGGGTGGTGGCCGACCTGCAGGACCCGACCGGCGTTTACGCGCAGACCACCGGCGTCACCGAAACCGCGGACCGGATCTACGTGCAGAACCTGCACCTCAAGAGCCTGGGTTGGCAGGCGCGCTGAAGGCGCGCTGGGCTCGCCGAGCCGCGCACTTTCCTTGATCAGCCTCAAACCACCCCCCTCCCGGGCGCGCATGCTGGGCCGCTCGGATGCTGCAGATCATCATCCAGGGACGGGGCGGCCAAGGGGCGCAGCTGGCGGGGACGCTGCTGGCCACGGCGTTCTTCGCCGAAGGCCGCGAGGTGCAGAGCTTCTCGTCCTACGGCGGCGCGCGGCGCGGCACGCCGGTGAGCTCGTTCATCCGCGTCGACGACAAGCCGATTCGCCTGCGCTGCGACATCGAGCAGGCCGACGCGCTCCTTTGCTTCGACGCGAGCCTCCTGGAAGGAAAGTTCCTCGCTACCGCCGGCCCGCGCACGCTCATCGTGGTGAATTCGCGCCGGCCGCCGGAGCATTTTGCGCAGGCGCTCCCCGGCTACCGCACGCTGCCGGTCGACGGGCTCGAGATCGCGCAGCGCAACGGCCTCGGGCGCATCGTCAACTCGGCGCTGCTCGGCGCCCTGGCGTGCGCGGTCGGTGGGCCCGCGCTGGCGACGCTGACCGCGACGATCGCCGCCGAGACGCCGAAGAACGGGCGCGAAAACGCGGCCGCCTGCGTCGACGGCTACGGCCGCATCGACTCGCAGCTGCGCAAGGCAGCGGCATGAATTCGCCCGCGCTGCCGCCGACCACCTGGACGACCGGCACCACCGAGGCGATCAAGACCGGCACCTGGCGCGCCGCGCTGCCGGCGTACCGGAAAACGCCTTCGCCGTGCCAACTGGCCTGCCCGGTGAACGGCGACATCGCACATTGGATGCAGCAGGCCAAGGCAGGAGACTGGCATGGCGCATGGACGACACTCGTTGAGCACAATCCCTTTCCCGCGGTGGCTGGGCGGGTCTGCCACCACCCTTGCGAGCCGGCGTGCAACCGCGCCGGCTACGACAGCGCGCTCGCCATCTGCGCGCTCGAGCGCCACATCGGCGAGCGCGCGCTCGCCGCGGGTTGGCGCTACCCGCAAGCGCCGGCGGGCGCGCGGCACGTAGCGATCGTCGGCGGCGGTCCGTCGGGCCTGTCGGCCGCCTACCAGCTGCGCCGCCGCGGCTACGCGGTGACGCTGTTCGAAGCGCAACGCCAGCTCGGCGGCCTGCTGCGCGACGGCATTCCGCCTTACCGCCTGCCGCGCGAGGTGCTCGACGGCGAGATCGAGCGCATCCTCGCGCTCGGCGTCGACGTGCGCCTGGGGGTCGCGTTCACCACCGAGGCACAGTTCGCGCGGCTGCGCGAAACCTTCGATGCGGTGTATCTCGCGCTCGGCGCGCGCGCGCCGAAGCACCTGGCGCAGCTCGATTACGCCCAGCCGTGGGTGGTGGACGGCGCGGCCTTTCTCGCGCAGGCGAACGCCGGCAAGACGCCCGCGCTCGGCAAGCGCGTGGTGGTGATCGGCGGCGGCAGCGCCGCCATGGACGTCGCGCGCACCGCGCGCCGCGCCGGCCACGAGGTGGTCGTCGTGTCGCTCGAGGCCGAGGCGCAGATGCCGGCGCAGCGCGAGGAGGTGCTCGAGGCGAAAGACGAAGGCGTGCGGCTGCTCGATGGCGCGATGCTGCGCTCGGCGGCGCGCGCCGGCGCGCGAGTGCGCCTGGACTGCGTGCGCGTGAAATTCCATGACGGCCAGGTCGATGTCGTGCCGGGCATCGCGTTCTGTCTCCACGCCGACGCGGTCATCCCGGCGATCGGGCAGGACCCGCAGCTCGCGCCGCTGCGCGCGCTGCTGCGCGCCGCGGGCACGCTCCTCTGGACCGACGCGCACGGCGCGACCAGCAGCGAAGGCGTGTTCGCCGGCGGCGACGCGGCGAGCCTGCAGCGCTTCGTCACGCAGGCGATCGGCATGGGGAAGCGCGCCGCGCTCGAGATCGACCGCTGGATGCGGCGCGAGCAAGCGGCGGCGGCGGCTTTGCCGCTGCCGGTGCCCTTTGGCGCCATCAACACCTTCTACCACCCGGGGGCGCCGCGCATTGCCGGCGGCCGCGAGGCCGCCGAGGATGTGGCGCAGGCGCTCGCGGAAGCCGCGCGCTGCTTTTCCTGCGGCGAGTGCACCTTCTGCGACAACTGTTTCGACTACTGCCCCGACATGGCGGTGCGGCGGGTGAACGGCGGTTACGCCATTGCCGGGGACTATTGCAAGGGCTGCGGCCTGTGCGTACGCGAATGCCCGACCGGGTCGATCGTCATGCAGGAGGAGCTGCGATGAGCGCCGCCGAGACGCGCTCGCTGCTCACTGGCAACCACGCCGTCGCCTGGGGCGCGCGCCTTGCGCGCCCGAAGGTGGTGCCGGTGTACCCGATCACGCCGCAAACGCCGGTGCTCGAGCTCCTCACCGAGTTCCAGGCCGCCGGTGGTCTCGACGCGGAGTTCCTCACGCCCGAATCCGAGCACTCGGTGATGGCGGCGTGCATCCCGGCGTCGCTCGCCGGCGCGCGCGTGTTCACCGCCACCGCCTCGCAGGGCCTGATGCTGATGCACGAGCTGCTGCATTACGCGAGTGGTGCACGCGCGCCGATCGTGATGGCGAACGTCAACCGCACCGTGGCTTCGCCCTGGGCCTTCTGGCCCGACCAGACCGACAGCCTCGCGCAGCGCGACACCGGCTGGGTGCAGCTGTACGTCGAGTCGGCGCAGGAGGCGCTCGACACGGTGCTGCAGGCGTTCCGCATCGCCGAAGCAGTGAGCCTGCCGGTGATGCTCAATCTCGACGCGTTTTACGTCTCGCATGCGCTCGAGCCGGTGCACGTGCCGCCGCAGGCGCTGGTGGATGCCTACCTGCCCGCCTACGCGCCCGAGCATTTCCTCGATCCCGAACGCGGCGAATCGTGGGGCAACGTCGTCACCCAGGACATGTACCGCCGCCATCGCAAGAGCCTCGGCGAGGCCATGGCGCGCGTGCCGGAGGTCGCCGCGGAAGCCGATCGCGAATGGCAGGCACTCACCGGCCGGGGTTGGGGCATCACCGAGCGCTACCGCTGCGAGGGCGCCGATCTGGTCATCGTCAGCCTCGGCAGCATGTGCGGCACCGCGCGCGAAGCGGTCGACGCGCTGCGCGAGGCCGGCATTGCGGCGGGCCTGCTCAAGGTGCGCCTGTTCCGGCCGCTGCCGGCGGCCGAGCTGCGCGCGGCGCTCGCCGGCGTGCGCGACGTGCTGGTGCTCGACCGCAATTTCTCGCCCGGCGCCGGCGGCGTGCTGCACCAGGAGCTGCGCGGCGCGCTCTACGGCATGAAGCACGCGCCGGACGTGCGCGGCGTGCTGGCGGGGGTGGGCGGGGTCAACGTGTCGGCGGCGATGATCGCTGAGCTCGCGCGGGGCGCGCGCATCGAGGACATCGTGCCGGAGGCCGTATGGGCCTGATGACCGACCTGCTCTGTTCCGGGCACGCCGCCTGCCCGGGCTGCGTCGAGGCGCTGTCGCTGCGCCACGTGCTCGGCGCGCTCGGCCCCGACACGGTGGCGGTGATTCCGCCTTCGTGCCTCGCGATCATGGCCGGGCCGCAGCCGCTCTCGGGCCTGCGCATCCCGGTGTACCAGCCGGCGCTCGCCACGTCCGCCGCTTCGGCCTCGGGCCTGCGGCGCGCGCTCGATGCGCTCGGCAAGAAGGACACGCAGGTGGTGGTGTTCGCGGGCGACGGCGGCACCTACGACATCGGCTTCCAGGCGCTGTCTTCCGCCGCCGAGAGGAACGAAAACATCCTCTACGTCTGCTTCGACAACGAGGGCTACATGAACACTGGCGCGCAGAAGTCGTCCTCGACGCCGCACTTCGCGCGCACCGGCTCGACGCCCGCCGGCAAGCCGACGCGCAAGAAGAACCTCACCGCCATCATGGCGGCGCACGAAATCCCCTACGCCGCCACTGCGAGCTCGGGCTTCCTGCCGGATCTGCTGCGCAAGGTGGAAAAGGCCAGGGCGATCCGCGGCATGCGCCTCATCACGCTGCTCGTTCCCTGCCTCGACGGCTGGGGCGTGCCCGAGGACCAGGGTATCGCGCTCGCGCGCCTTGCGGTGCAGACGGGCGTGTTCCCACTTTACGAGGTGGAGGACGGGTACCGCTTCACGCTCAACGAGCCGCACAAGTCGCGGCCGGTGCGCGATTACCTCGAGGGGCAGCGCCGCTACCGCGAGCTCGACGAGGGCGTCGTGGCAACGTTGCAGCGTGAAGTGGACGAGGGCTGGGCGCGTCTGCTCGCGCGCCTGTAGCGGTTCCGGCTACGCCGCCGGCGGCGCCGCCCGCCCCGCCCGCCCGAGCAGCCACGCTGGAATCAGCGCCAGCACGAACGCAAAGAAGATGTAGAAGAACGCGTCCTGGAAGCCCAGAGTGCGCGCCTGCGCGTAGATCACCTGCCCCAGGTAGTGGAGCGCACCGGGCCGCAGCACCGCCTCAGGCACGCCGCTGCGATGCAGCAGCTCGCCCAGGCGCGCGAGCAGCTCCATGCTCTGCGCGTTGTCCGGGGTCTGCGTGGCGGTGATGAGATCCGCGTGGCGCGCAGTCTGCAGCTCGAGCGCGACCGCGGTGAGGATGACGCCGAGCGCGCCTCCCAGCTGGCGGATGAAGTTGTAGGTGCCGGCCGCCTGGTGCAACTTGTCCGCGGGCACGGTGCTCATCGCCACCTTGCCCATGTTGGGCATCACGAGGCCCAGCGCCACGCGACTGATGACGGCGAAGACGGCGAGCTTCCAGAACGCGGTGTTGACGTCGGCGTCCGAGAGCAGGTACGCGGCGAGCGCGAACAGCACACACCCCGCCATGATCGGCACGTGCGAGGGCAGCGTGTCGGCGAGCCTTCCGGAGAGCGGAATCAGCACCACGAGCAGCACGCCCGCGGGCACCAGCACCGCGCCGGCGTCGGTGGCGGTGAAGCCCTGCACCGTCTGCATGAACAGCGGGATGGCGTAGTTGGTGGCGAAATTGCCGGCGCCGAAGGCAAAGGCGATGAACATCGCCGAGGTGAAGCGCAGGTCGGCGAACAGGCTGACGTCGAGCAGCGGATTGGCCGCCCGCCGCTGCGTGTGCATGAACAGCAGCGCCGCGGCGACGCCGGCGACGAACAGGCTCACCGTCAGGTCGGCGGACCAGCCCCAGCGCGCGCCGTTGCCGATGGCGCTCATCACGCACAGCAGCGCCACCGATACCAGCGCATAGCCCGCCCAGTCGAACGCCGGCAGCCGCCAGGAGAATTTGGTCGTCGGCATGGTCAGCAGGCCCATGAAGAACGCCACCGCGACCAGCGGCAGCGGCACGAGGAACATCTGCCGCCAGCTGAACGCGTCGATCGCCAGGCCGCCGAACCACGGGCCGAAGCTCGGCGCGAGCGTCACCGCCATGCCGTAGATGCCGACCGCCATGCCGCGCCGCTCGGGCGGGAACGCGGCGACCACCGCGGCGAACACCAGCGGCTGCACCAGGCCCGCCGAGAAGCCCTGCAGGATGCGCCCGAAGATGAGCGTCTCGATGTTGGGCGCGCCCGCGCAGACGAGCGAGCCGGCGACGAAGATGGCGAGCGCGACGCAAAACGAGGTGCGCAGGCCGAAGGCCCGCACCGCCCAGGTGTTCAGCAGCTGGCTCGCCACCATGGTGGCGAGGAACGCGGTGGCCGCGAATTGCGCCAGGTCCTGGCCGACGCCGAACGCGCCCATGACACTGGGCACCGCGACGTTGACCATGGTTGCCGAGAGCACCGTCGACATGGCGCCGAGCAGGCCGCCGATGATGACCAGCCAGCGCGCGGCGGCGCCGCCGCGCTCGCCGGGCGCGAGGCTCGCCTCAGCCGCCGGTGGCAATCTTCACCTCCACCATCATCCCCGGGCGCAGCCTGCCTTCGCGCTGCGCGATGGCGATCCTCACCGGCACGCGCTGCGTGATCTTGGTGAAGTTGCCGCTCGGGTTGGGCGTCGGCAGGAGCGCGAAGGTGCTGGTGGCGGCGTTGCCGATCCTCTCGATCGCGCCCTCGAAATCGTCGTCGGGATAGGCATCGACGTGCACCCGCACCTTCTGGCCGAGGGCGAGGCGGCGCAGCTGCGTCTCCTTGACGTTGACCTCGACCCACACCACGGCCGGATCGTGCATCAGCAGCAGCCGCTGGCCGGGGCCTACGTATTCGCCGGGCTCCACGAACGTGCGGTCGATGACGCCCTTCAGGGGGCTCTTCACGGTGCGGTCCTCGAGATCGAGGCGCTGGCGGCGGATCCTGGCGTCGAACTCGGCGGCGCGCAGGTCGAGCACCGTCATTTGCGCGGCGAGCACCTCGAGCCGCGCGCGCTCCGCGGCGGCCTCCTGCACCTTGGCCTCGGCGCTTTGCAGCTGCGCCTTGGCCATGCGGTACTCGCGCTCGGTGCGCTGCAGCTGCGTCTCGGACTGGTCGCGCGCCGCCTGCGAAGCCATCTTCTGCTCGAACAGGCGCCGGGCGCGCGCGAAATCGTTCTGCGCGAGCTTGAGTTGCGGCTCGAGGCTCGACACGGTGACGCGCGCCGATTCCAGCTCGGCGTTCGCCGATTGCAGACGGGTGCCGGTCTGCGCCCGCGCCAAATCGGTATCGGCCGCGAGGCGCGTCTTGTCGGCGAGCACCGCGTCGCGCTGCGCGGCGAGCTCCACGAGCGCCTGCTCGGCATCGCGCTGGTCGATGGTGACCAGCACCGCCCCGGCCTCGACCGCCTGGCCCTCGGTCACCGGGCGAAGCGTGATCCAGCCCGCAACGCGGCTCGAGACCGTGACCATGTCGGCGCGGATGCGCGCGTCCTCCTCGCTGAGATACAGCGCGCGCTGGCGCACTTCGTACGCCGCAAAGGCGATCGCCGCGGCGAGTACCGCGACCACGATGAGCAGGTTGCGCGAGGGCTTGCGCATGATTCGCCCGACTTTAGCGCAGCCTTGACCCGGGGCACGCCCTATTTCGCCGGCGGCCGGGCAAACAGCGCCGCCGCGCTGCCGGCGAAGGCGAGCACGGCGAACGTGGCGAGCGACAACGAGTAGGTGCCGCTCGCGTCGCGCAGCGCCCCCGAGAGCACCGGCCCCGCGGCCTGCGCCGCGACCTGGACGGTGAGCGCAACCCCGCGGATCGCGCCGTAGCTCGAGCGCCCGAAATAATCCGCCCAGGCGATCGGCAGCATGGTGAGCAGCCCGCCGATGCCCAGCCCGAAGAGCGCCGCGGCGCCGTAGGCGAGCGGCGCGGCGTGCACCTGGTTCATCAGCACGACGCTCGCCGCGAGCGTCGCGCCCACCAGCGCGAGCGCGAAGCGCAGCGGCACGCGCCGCGGCCAGAAGCCGTAGGCGAAGCCGGCGAGCGCCGAAAGCAGGGCAAAGGTGCTGACCGCCGTCGCGGCCACGGTCGGGTCGAGCCCGCGCTCGATGAGCAGCGGCGCCTGGTGCAGGCTGATGCCGGACTGCACCGGGTAGACGAGGAGCGTGAACAGCGCGAGCAGCCAGAACGCGGGCGTGCGCAGCGCCTCTGCCCGCGTGAAGGCGGGCTCGGGCGCGGCCGCCGTGGCAGACGCGGCCGCGTGCGGCGCGCGCTCGCCGTCGGGCCGCTGGCCGAGATCCTCGGGCCGGCGCAGGTGCAGCACCCAGGTCGGCACGAAACCGATGAACAGCACGGTGACGCCGATCGCCACCCAGGCGGCGCGCCAGTCCGCCGCCTGCATGACGAAATGCGCGATCAGCGGCATCGCCACCAGCCCGGACATCTGCGCCAGCGTCGCGATCGAGGTGGCAAAGGCGCGGCGCCGCACGAACCAGTTGACCACCGAGCCGTAGATGCCGAGGTCGTAGGGCCCGGCGAAGCTCATGCGCGCGATGCAGTAGAAGACGAAAAAGAACGCGAGCGACTGCGTGAAGGACAAGAGCAGCGTCGAGATCCCCGTGAGCAGCACCGCGAGGCACAGCACGGCGCGCGCGCCGTTGCGATCCAGAAAAACGCCGATCGCCGGCGCGACCAGCGCGCCGAGCACCCCGCCCACCGACACCGCCGCCGAGATCGCGGTGCGTGACCATCCGAACTCGCGCGTCATCGGCTCGACGAAGATGGAGAGCGTCGCCACCGCCGAGCCCTGGCGCGAAAACCCCGCCGCGCAGACGCAGGCGAGAATCACCCAGCCGTAATGGAACGGCAGGCGCGCGGCGAGCGCCTCGACCAGGCGATGGCGGGTGCCGGAGCGAGGCATTTGACGGCATAGTAGCGGTCCCCGGCGAAAAATTGAGGGAACGGCACATGGCGAAATCAACCAGCAGGACGTTCAAGCGCAGCAAGGCCTACGCGGAGGGGCTCAAGATCCGGCGCCGCTGGCTCGGCAAGGCCTACGTCGACAAGGCGTTCCGCGAGGCCGACGACTTCACGATCGACCTGCAGCACTACGTCACCGAGCACGGCTGGGGCGCGAGCTGGGCGCGCGGCGTGCTGCCGCTGAAGACCCGCTCGATCATGAACCTCGCCATGATCTCGGCGTTGAACCGCCCGCACGAGCTGGAGATCCACCTGCGCGCCGCGCTCCGGAACGGCATCACCAAGCGCGAGATCAAGGAAATCTTCATCCACGTCGCCACCTACTGCGGCGCGCCGGCGGCGCTGGACAGCTTTCGCATCGCCAGGAAGATCCTCGCCGAAAAGCCGGCCCGGCCATGACCGAGCTGCGCATCGGCGCCGCCGTCGCGGCGCGGATCGAGGAAACCTACGAGCCGAATTTCAAGGCCGCCAAGTTCTTTCCCGACTGGGATGAAGCGGTGGCCGAAGAGCACCGCGAGTGGCTCGCGCCCGATCACTACGACCCCGCGTCAGGGATGCTCAAGCTGAGCATCCACAGCTGGCTGCTCACCGTCGGCGGCAAGCGCATCCTGATCGACGCTTGCGTCGGCAACCACAAGCCGCGCGCGATGCGGCCGATGTGGAACATGATGGACACGCCCTATCTCGAGCGCCTCGAGGCGGCCGGCGCGCGCCCGGAGCAGATCGACATGGTGATGTGCACGCACCTGCACGTCGATCACATCGGCTGGAACACGCGCCTGGAGAACGGCCGCTGGGTGCCGACCTTCCCCAACGCGCGCTACGTCTTCAGCAAAGAGGACTACGAGCACTACCTCGCCATCGACCGCGATCCGCAGAAGGGGCCCGCCACCCTGGGCGCGTTCCGCGACTCGATCCTGCCGGTGGTCGAAGCCGGCCTCGCGCAGATGGTTTCGGGCGCCACGGCGCTGGATGAAAGCCTTTCGGTCGAGCCGGCGCCGGGCCACACGCCGGGCACAATCGCCATCCACCTGGAGTCGCGCGGCCAGCGGGCGCTCTTTTGCGGCGACATCCTGCACCACGCGCTGCAGGTCTACCACCCGGAGTGGAACAGCGCCGCCTGCGCCGATACCGTCAACGCCCGCGCCAGCCGGCGCAAGGCGCTCGAGCACTGCGCCGGCGGCGCGCTCCTGATGCCGGCGCATTTCGGCGCGCCCTTCGCCTGCCGCATCGAGGGCCGCGGCGGCGCCTTCCGGCCGCGCTTCTAGCGTCGCGGCGCGGCGGGCGCCTCGCAGCCGCCGGCGTCGCCGAGTCCCTTGAGGAACGAGCGGCGCACGACGCCCGCGGCCACCGCCGCGGCGACTTCCTTCGAATGGCGCTCCGCGCCGCTCAGCTTTCGTACCCAGCTTCTCATGGGCACCACGCCTTCGGCGGCGCCGCGCACCACGCCGATCGCGGCGTCGCCGACGGCGGTCACGCCGCGCTCGATCACGCTTGGATTCGACGCCGAGTCCGCGGCGTCGAGGTCGGTGCCGAGAACGACGTCGAGCGCCTCGACCTCCGCCGTCAGGCCGGCGCAGGCCCCGTCGGCCGGCCGCGCATAAGGCGCTTTCAGCGCAGCCACCAGCGGCGGCGGGATATTGGCTCGCACCAGGTTCAGGTCGCTGAGCGGCGCCGTGGCGGCCTGCGCCGCCTTGTCGGCCGGGTCGCGGGATGGCTCGGTCGCGGCGCACGCCGCCAGAACGATAGCCACCAAGGCAGGAGCGAAAGTCTTCATGGGTCCACCTCCGGGCACCTGTATATTCTACCGGCATGACCCCGAGCGGCAGCACGCCGGCGCCGGCCCTGCACCGCTGGGTGGCGCGCGCGGTGCCGGTCGCGCCGGCGGAACGTGCCGCGCTGCTCTGGTCGTTCGCGTATTTCTTTTCGCTGCTGGCCGGCTACTACGTGCTGCGGCCGCTTCGCGACCAGATGGGCATCGCCGGCGGCGTGCGCAACCTGCCGTGGCTGTTCACGGCGACCTTCGTCGTGCTGCTCCTCGCCCAGCCGCTCTACGGCGCGCTGGTCGCGCGCCTGCCGCGCGCGCGCTTCATTCCCATCGTCTATCACTTCTTCGTCGCCAACCTCGCGATCTTCTGGCTGCTGCTGACGCTGCGCGTCGCCGAAGCGCAGGTGGCGCGCGTGTTCTTCGTCTGGGTGAGCGTCTTCAACCTGTTCGCGGTGGTCGTCTTCTGGTCGTTCATGGCCGACCTGTTTTCGAGCGAGCAGGGCAAGCGCCTGTTCGGCTTCATCGGCGCCGGCGGCACCGCCGGCGCGCTGCTCGGCCCCACCGTCACGATCGGGCTCTCGGTGCCGCTCGGCCCGGTCAACCTGCTGCTCGTCGCCGCCCTGTTCCTCGAATTCGCCGTGCTGTGCGCGTACCGGCTGGAGCGGGCGGCGCACGGCGCGCCCAGCCAGGCCCCGCCCGCGGCACAAACCGACCGCATCGGCGGCAGCGCCTTCGCCGGCCTCGCCGAGGTCGCGCGCTCGCCCTACCTCCTCGGCATCGCCGCCTGGGTGAGCCTGCTGTCTTTCGGCGGCACGTTCCTTTATTTCCAGCAGGCGCACATCGTCTCGACGACGCTGCACGACCCGGCGCAGCAGACGCGCCTGTTCGCCGGCATCGACCTCGCGGTCGGCCTGCTGACGCTGACGACGCAGGCCTTCATCACCGCGCGCTTCCTCAAGCGCTTCGGCACGGCGCCGGCGGCGGCCGCGCTGCCCGCGGTCTACGTCGTCGCCTTCGCCGTGCTGGCGCTCGCGCCCGGCCTCGCCGCGGTGATTTTCTTCCAGGCGATCCAGCGCACCATGAACTTCGCCATTGCCAACCCGGCGCGGCAGGTGTTCTATACCGTGGTGTCGCGCGAGGAAAAGTACAAGGCGAAGAACCTGGTCGACGTCGTCGTCTTCCGGGGATCGGATGCGCTCTACGGCTGGGTGTTCGACAGCCTGCAGGGGCTCGGCCTGAAGCTCGCGGCGATCGCCGCCTGCGCGATTCCGGCGGCCTTCGGCTGGCTGCTGCTGTCCATGGCGCTCGGGCGCGCGCAGGAGCGCCGCGCCGCACAAGGAGGCTGAATGAAAAACGTATCCCGGCGTGAATTTGCCGCGCGCCTCGCCGCGCTCGGCGCAACCGGCTTGCTGCCGTCGCTCGCGCAGGGCGCCGCGGCGGACGTCATCACCCGGTCGATTCCGTCGAGCGGCGAGCGCCTGCCGGCGATCGGCCTGGGCACCTCGCGCGTCTTCAACGTCGGCGACGACGCGGCCAGGCGCGCCGGGCTCGCCGAGGTGCTGCGCAACCTGCTCGCCGGCGGCGGCACGATCATCGACACCGCCACGTCCTACGGCTCGTCGGAAGGGGTCGTGGGCGACCTGGTGGCGCAGGCCGGGTTGAGAAAGCAGGTGTTCATCGCCACCAAGCTGCGCTCTCCCGACGCCGCGGAGCTGCGCGGTTCGCTCGCGCGGCTGCACAGCGACCAGGTCGACCTGCTGTTTCTGCACAACGTGCGCGACCCGAACCAGGACCTGGGACAGTTCCGCGCCTGGAAAGCCGCGGGCGTGTGCCGCTACTTCGGCGTCACCTCGACCTACGAGCCCGACTACCCCGCGGTCGAGGCGGTGCTCAGGCGCGAAAAGTGCGATTTCATCGAGATCGACTACTCGCTCGACAACCGCGAGGTGGAAGCGCGCCTGCTGCCGCTCGCCGCGGAGATGAAGGCGGCGGTCCTGATCGCGCTGCCCTTCGGCCGCGCGCGGCTGTTCCGCGCGGTGCGCGGCAAGACCCTGCCGGACTGGGCGAAGGAGTTCGACGCCGCGAGCTGGGCGCAGTTTTTCCTCAAGTTCGTCCTCGGCCATGCGGCGGTGACCGCGGCGATTCCCGGCACCTCGGACCCGGCGCACATGGCCGACAATATCGGCGCTATGCGCGGCCGCCTGCCCGATGCGGCGCAACGCAGGCGGATGATCGAGTTCCTGCAGACCCTTTGAGGCGACGGACATGGCAACGCACGCTGTGATCAACGGCTCGCGCCGCGATTTTCTTCTCGGCGCCGCGCTGCTCGCGATGTCGCCGCTGGCCGCCCGCGCCGCCGACGCGCCGCTGAAGATCGCCACCGTCGGCGCCGGGCGCATCGGCAGCGCCCTCGGCGGCCTGTGGGTGAAGGCGGGCCACCCGGTGATGTTCTCCTCGCGCCATCCGGAGGAACTCAAGGACCTGGTCCTGAATCTCGGCCCGCTGGCGCAGGCCGGCTCGGTGGCGGAGGCGATCGCCTTTGCCGACGCGGTGCTGCTCGCCGTTCCCTATCGCGCGCTGCCGCAGATCGGCAAGGACCACGCACCGGCGCTCGCCGCCAAGGTGCTGGTGCTCGACGCGTGCAATCCGTTCCCGTCGCGCGACGGCGAGATCGCGGTCTGGGCGCGGGAACGGGGCGCCGGCCGCGCCACGGCGGAGCTGCTGCCGGGAGCGCGACTGGTGCGCGCCTTCAACGCCATCGGCGCCGCGCGGCTGCCGGAAATCGCGAGCCGCAGGGGCGTGCGCACCGGCATGCCGATGGCGGGCGACGACGTCCACGCCATCGCCGTGGCCTCGAGCCTGATGCGCGAGATCAATTTCGAGCCGGTGCTGATCGGGCCGCTCACCATGGGCCGGCACCTGGTGCCGGGAACGCCGCTCGCGGGCGAGCACACGCCGGCGGAGATCCGGAGCATCGCGGCCACGCTCAAGTAAATGAACATTGAGCGGCGCTGGCGGGTCCTGGCGGCGCTCTCGCTGGCGCGCGTCGGCATGGGATTCCAGTTCCAGTCGGTGGCCGCCACCGCGCCGCTGCTATCCGACAGCCTGGGATTCGATCAGGCGCAGATTGGTTGGCTGGTAGGCCTGTACCTGCTGCCCGGCATTGCGTTCGCTCTGCCGGGAGGAATGCTGGGCGCGCGTTTCGGCGACAAACGCATGGTGCTCTCCGGCTTGACCCTGATGATCGCCGGGGGTCTCGGTTTCGCGTTTGCGAGCGACATCGTCCAGGCTTCTGTCGCGCGCGCCGTCATGGGCGTGGGCGGGGCAGTGCTGAGCGTTCTGCTCACCAAGATGGTGACCGACTGGTTCGCAGGCAAGGAACTGGTTCTGGCGATGTCGATCCTGGTGAACACTTGGCCGATCGGCATCGGTATCGCGCTATTGACCCAGGGGGCGCTGGCGCAGAGCGTTTCCTGGCAAGCGGCTTTTGTCGCCACCGCGGCAATGGCGGCGCTGGGCATGGTCAGTGTGTTTTTTGGCTACACGCCTTCGCCGGGCGCGCCGATTGCGCAAAAGGTCGATCTGCGCAGATTTGCAAGGCAGGAATGGATTCTGATCGGCGCCACTGCAATGCCCTGGATGCTCTACAACGCCGGCTACGTGCTAATCGTGGCGTTCCTGCCGATTTACTTCGTGCACTCCGGCCTGTCGCTCGTCGCGGCGGGCGGCTTCACCGCGATCAATACGATCCTGACCATTGCGTCGGTCCAGGCCGGGGGTCTTCTCGTGCAACGATACGGGCGCGCCAATCTGCTTGTCCATGCCGGCCTCGCCGGATGGGCGCTGGCGACGATTGGACTCGTCACCTCCACTGCGCCGCTGCCATGGCTCATTGCAGCAGGGCTGTTAGGCGGTCTGCCAGCCGGCGTGCTCGTTTCCCTGCCCGGCGAGGTCCTGCATGCCGAGTCGCGGTCGGCCGGGATGGGCATCTTCTTCACCGTAAATTACGTCGGCATGGCGATGGCCCCGGCCATCGCGGGGGTGATTGCACTGCGTACTGCGTCGAGCGCAGCGCCCATTTGGATGGCCGCCGCGTGCCTTGCGGCCGCTGCGGGCGCGTTTGCAATTGCGCGATGGTTGCAGAAATCGGCGGCGGCCCCACGTCGCTGAACTGCCGGCGTACCACTGCTTTCGTCCCGAAGCGGACATTCGCATGGGGTAAGCACGTCCTACTAGAATTGCCATGGTGTTGATCATGAGTGCGTACCTTAAGCAGGTGCGCATGGTGGGTGGTACTGTTTCCTGGCGACAATGGGGGGACCATGAATCCTGACGTGGTAAAGCAGTTCGGCGGGAAACTCCTCAATATCTACACTGGGGCCGTACTGACAAAGCTGATCGAGATCGGCTTTCAGGTAGGGCTCTTCGAAGGTTCAAGGGCAGGGCCGGCCACGACCGACGAGCTGGCGGATCGCCTGGGATTGAAGGAGCGATACGTCCGCGAGTGGCTCGGCGCGATGGCGACCAGCGGGATCTATTCGTATGACCCTGCGTCAAAGCGCTACAGCTTGCCGCAGGAGCATGCGGCGCTACTCACGGGCAATTCAGCGCAGAACCTCTCGCCGATGAGCCGCATGATCAATCATTTCGGCACCCACCTGCCGAAGTTGACGGCGTGCTTTCGTCAAGGTGGCGGAATTCCCTATTCGGCATATCGGCCGGTTTTCACGCAGTGCATGGACGATATGTGGCGCCGGATTTTCGACCAGCTGCTCGTTTCCGGCTTCATCGGCGTCGTCGACGGGCTCACCGACCGGTTGCGCCAGGGAATCCGCGTCCTGGATATCGGCTGCGGCACGGGGCATGCGATGAATGTTCTTGCTCGCGAATACCCGAAATCGACCTTTCTTGGCTACGACATTGCCGAGGACGCGATCGCCCGGGCGCGCGCCGAAGCGAAGGAGATGGGGCTCACGAACGCCACGTTCGAGGTGGTCGACGTGACAGATCTGCCGGGCGATCCGACATTCCAACTCATCACTGCATTTGACGCCATTCACGATCAGAAGGCGCCCGACTCCGTATTGCGGAGCGCGCAGCGGGCGTTGGCCCCCGGCGGCACCTTCCTGATGATCGAGTTCAAATTCAGCAGCCGCATAGAAGAGAACGTCGCCAACCCCTTTGCGCCGATGTACTACGGCATCAGCCTGATGCATTGCATGCCGGTGTCCCTTGCGGTGGGCGGTCAAGGCCTCGGCACGGTCTGGGGCGAACAAACCGCACGGCGAATGCTTGGCGAAGCGGGTTTTGGAAATGTCAGCGTTCTGGACACGCCGCGACCGCAGAACTGCATGTTTGTGGCAACCCACTAGCCTGCGGCGTACGCCGAGTGTCCGCTTCTGGCCGGAAGCCGATGCGGGCGAATGGCCGTTTGCGACCCTGGGCGGTCGCTCGCGGCGGGCACTCAAGGAAACCCTGTCGACGCTATTTTCGCGCCAAGGGGTTCGGCGTAGGCTCACCGATCTTGGTCAACACATTGCGATCCGTATGGTGGAAGGGGTCGCTCTTGCCCCTGATCATGAGAACGGTGTCCTCGTCGTAGGACCAAGTGCCGTCGGCGTTGATGCTTACCTTGATGCGGTATTCCACCGTCTTGAATGCGTATTCCAGAAATGGGGTCGAGCAGATCCCGTAGGTCTCCGGACCGCGGCTCGCGACGAGCTCAAATGACTTTGCATCGGGCGTAGCCTTGCCAACGGCCATAGCAACCTGGGCGCGCGGAATCGTAAGCGTCTGGATGACGGTGCCTGTGCCGGGCTCCCATAGCCAATACCCGACCTGATCGTGATAAGTCTTGACCTGGTCCGGCTTCACCACGTGCTGGTGATAGCGCAGTCCATAGAATAGTTGCGGGCCGTTGGTTTGCGGGTCGATCGGCTGAAGCTCGAATCGCTCCACATACGCCTGCTTTTTTGGACCCTCGGCCTTGGGCTTCACATCCAGGCCGCGTGTTCCCTTCCAGATTCCCGCCAAGCCGCTCAGCGGTCCAAGATTCCTCAGCGTATCGACGTCGATGTTCGAAGGCTCGCTGTAGATGTCCTCCGAAAAGGTTGTCATGGTATTTGTCTTTGATAGAGTGGGCACATCGCCGACGAGTATCTTCCGCGCATTGTCAGTCGAATTGATAAGGGTCAAGTTGGCGCCACGCGCACAGCGATCCGATCAGCCGCCTCATAGGGCGGTCGATTGAAAGTCCGCTTGCGGCCGGAAGCCGGCTTCTCAGGTATGCCCCTAGTTCAGCCGCCACAGCGCCGCATTCAGCACCATCGCGAACGCAACCCAGGCGGCATAGGGCGCGAGCAGCGCGCCGGCCGCGCGCTCGATGCGCCAGAAAAGAAACGCGTTGACGAGGATCGCCGCCAGCAGCGCCGCGATCACCGCGAGCGCCGCGCCGATCTCCCGCGCGCCGAAGAACACGAACGACCACGACAGGTTGAGCGCGAGCTGCACCGCGTACACGGTCAGCGCGCCGCGCAGCTCCGGCCCGCCGCGCCGCCAAACCCGCCAGCCGGCGATCGCGATCATCAGGTAGAGCGCGCTCCACACGGGCGCGAAAATCCAGTCGGGCGGATTGAACGCGGGCTTGGCGAGCGCCGGGTACCAGGTGCCGACGCTCGAGGCCGTCGCCCATCCGCCCAGCGCCGACACCGCGGCGTTGAGCGCGATGAACGCCGCCAGTCCGGCGTAGTCGCGCACTCGCACTGTCTGGCTGAGGCAATCGCGCTAGTGCGTGATGTACTGCTCGAGCTGCTGGATGACGAATTTCTGCTCGGAGATGACGTCCTTCACCAGGTCGCCGATGGAGACCAGGCCGACCATCCGGCCCTTGTCCATCACGGGCAGGTGGCGCACGCGGCTCTCGGTCATCAGCGCCATGCATTCCTCGCTGGTGCGGTCCGGGCTCACGTACATGACCTGCGAGGTCATGACCTCGCGCACCGGCGTGTCCTTCGAGGACTTCGCCATGAGAACGATCTTGCGCGCGTAGTCGCGCTCGGTCAGCACGCCGACGACGGCTTCACCCTCGCTGACCACGAGTGCGCCGATGTTCTTCTCGGCCATCAATTTGACGGCGTCGAACACCGATGCCGTGGGGGCGATCGTGTGGACGGTCCGGTCGGGTTTCGACTTCAGAATCTGCGCGACGGTGGCCATATGGCTAAACGCTACGCCAACCGCGAAACGAGGTCAACGCGCCGTCAGCGTCCCGCGATCGATGACCAGCAGGCGATCGACCATGCGCTCGGAATGCTGCAGGTCGGATTCCGACAGGATCACCGTCATGCCCTCGCGCTTCAGGTTCGCCACCACCTCCACCAGCCGGTGCGCCAAAGCGGGCGCCACGCCCTCGAAGGGCTCGTCGAGCAGCAGCAGCTTGTCGCCGCACATCAGCGCGCGGCCGATCGCCACCATCTTCTGCTGGCCGCCCGAGAGCTGCGAGCCCTTTCGCGATGCGAAACCGCGCAGCTCCGGGATCAACCGGTAGACCCGCTCCAGGCGCGCGGCGCCGTCGGCCTGCTTTGCCGCCCAGGCCGGCAGCAGCAGGTTCTCCTCGCAGGTCAGGTCGGGAATCAGGCGCCGGTCCTCGGGCATGTAGCCGATGCCCATGCTCGTGCGCTTGAACGTGGGCGAAGCGAGAAGGTCGGCGCCATCGAAGCTGATCGTGCCGCTCGAAACCTTGAGGATCCCCATCACGCTCTTCATGAGCGTGGTCTTGCCGGCGCCGTTACGGCCGATCAGGCCCGCCATGGTGCCGGTGGGCAGCTCGAGCGACACGCGCCGCAGGATCTGCACCGACTGGATGGCGACGTCGACGTTGTCGAGCTTAAGCACGCGGCCGCGCCTTCTCTTCGTCCAGGCGGTGCAGCTCGCCGCCGACCACGTAGCGCTTGACCTCGGGGTCGTTTAGCGCTTGTTCGGGCGACCCGTCGGCGATGATGCGCCCGTCGTAGAAGGCGAGCACGCGCTCGGCGAAGCGGCTCACCACCTCCATGTCGTGCTCGACGAACAGCACCGTGATGCCCTCGGCGCGCACCGCCTTCATTATCATTTCCATGATCGCGAACTTCTCCTCCGCCGAGACGCCGCTGGTGGGCTCGTCGAGCAGCAGGATTTTGGGGCGCGCCACCATAGTGAGGGCGATGTCGAGGAGCTTGCGCACGCCACCGGGCAGCACCTGCGCGTTCTTGTCGCGGTACTCGGCCAGGCCGAAGCGCTGCAGCAAGCCGTCGGCGACCGCCGCGGCGGGCTGCTCGTAGCCCGGCACCAGCGGCTCGCCGCGCGAGAAGAAGCCGCCGCGCCCGGCGTTGCGCAGCACCACGCCGATGCCGATCATCATGTTCTCGTACGCGGTGAGCGAGGCGTAGAGCTGCGGGATCTGGAACGAGCGGCAGATGCCCAGGCGCGTGATGTCGCGCGGCGCGAGGCGCGTGATGTCGCGGCCCTCGTAGTGGATGCGGCCGCGATCGGGCTTGAGATACCCGGTGATCATGTTGATGAAGGTGGTCTTGCCGGCGCCGTTGGTGCCGATCAGGCCGACCACCGAGTCGCGCTCGATGGCGGCGTTGATGTCGTTCGCCGCAGTGACCGCGCCGAAGTTCTTGTTCAGGCCTGCCGCGTCGAGGATCGCCGCCACGTCAGGCCGCCTTCCGGCGCCGGAACAGCGACCACAGGCCCCGCGGCAGGAACACGATCACCGCCAGCAGCGACGCCCCGAGCACCATCTGCCAGGTGTTGGGCGAGATGTCGAAGGCCACCGTCTGGATGATGCCGAAGATGAGCGCGCCGAGGAACGGCGCGATCACGCTGCCGGTGCCGGCGAGGATGGTGATGAAGATGAACTCGCCCGAGGTGGTCCAGTAGGCCATCTCCGGGTCGATGTGGCCGACGGTGGTGGCGGCGAGCGCGCCGCCCAGCCCGGCGAGCGCCGCGGCGATCACGTACTTGACGTGGACCGCCTGGCGGGCCGAGGCGCCCATGTACTCGACGCGGATCTCGTTGTCCTTGATCGCCGGCGCGAGGCGCCCGAGCGGCGTGCCGAGGTAGCGGTGCACGGCGAGCGCGGCGATGACGGCCACCCCGGCCGCGACCGCCAGCACCGAGTAGCGCACCCATTCATCCGCGGGGCGCCAGCCGAAGAGGGTCGAGGGCAGCACGTTGAAGCCGTCGCTCGAGCCGAGCGCTTCCGTTTTCACGAGCAGCCCGTACAGGATCATCGAGATGGCGAGGCTCAGGAGGCCGAAGAAGATGCTGCGGTAGCGCGCGAGCAGAAAACCCAGCACGAAGGCGACGAAGGCCGAGGTCGCCATGCCGGCGAGCATCAGCGTGAAGACGCCGCTCACCTCGTACAGGCGCCCGAGCATGCCGGCGGCGTAGGCGCCGAGGCAGTAGTAGAGCGCCTGGCCGAAGGACACCAGGCCGCAGCGCAGGAGCATCATCAGGCCGAGCACCACCAGCCCCTTGGCGAGCGCAACGGTGAGCAGAAAGAGCGTCCACTGCGGCGCGAACGGGCCGACGGCGAGGATCGCGGCGCCGATCAGGAGGAGCGTGAGCGGCGTGCGGTCGGGTCTCAAATCTTCCTCGCCTCGGCGATGCTGAAGAGGCCTCGCGGCCGGAACGCGAGCACCATCGCCATCACCAGGTAGATGACGAACAGCTCCACCTGCGGCAGGTAATGGATGGTGGCCGAGCGCACCAGGCCGACCATCACCGCGCCGAGCGCCGCGCCGGGCAGGCTGCCCAGGCCGCCGATCACCACCACCGCGAACGACAGCACGATCACCTCGATGCCCAGGCCCGGCACGACCGATACCGTAGGCGCGGTGAACGCGCCGCCGATCGCCGCCAGGAGCGAGCCGAAGGTGAAGGTGAACAGATACATGCGCTCGACGTTGATGCCCATCGCGCGGCTGACCTCGGTGTCGTGGATCACCGCCACCAGCAGCTTGCCGGCGCGCGTGTGGCCGAGCATCCAGAAAAGCCCCACGCCGCAGACGATCGCCACGCCCACCAGGATCAGGTTGTAGTAGGGGTAGGTGAGGTCCATGACGTCGAAGCTGCCGAGCAGGCCGTAGGGCTCGGCGATGAAATACGGGTTCACGCCCCAGACCAGCTTGATGGCGTCTTCGAGGATCAGGAACAGGGCGTAGGTGATGAGCAGGATCACCACCTCGTCCTTCACGTACATGAAGCGCAGGATGCCGCGCTCGATGAGCGGCGCAACGACGAGCGTCACCAGCAGCGCCGAACCGAGCAGCACGGGGTAGGAGAGCGACGGCGGCATGCCCTGCGCGAGCGCCCAGCCGGTAATGGACGCGGCGGCGTAGGCGCCGAGCGCGTAGAAGCTGCCGTGCGTCACGTTGACGATCTTCATGACGCCGTAGATCAGCGTCAGGCCGACCGCGGCAACGAACAGCCAGGCCGAATAGATGATGCCGTCGATGAGGACGGCTACGAGTTGGTCCACGCTCCCCCGAAACGCAGGAACGGCTGCCCCGCGGGCAGCCGTTCGTCAGGCGAATCGCTTACTTCTTGAAGCCGTTGGCGATCCAGTCTTCGGCCTTGACGCCGTCCGGCGGATTGACCATCTCGGCCGGATAGCGCTTGACGTTGGCAACCGTCATCTTGCCCTTGACCTTCCGGCTCACGCCGTAGGCGGTCTCGGTGATCGCCTGGTGGCCGCCGCCGATCGCCATCTCGACCTTGCCCCCCGGGCTGATGAAGGTCAGGCGCTCGAAAGCCGCGATCACCTGGTCGGTGTCGGGCCGCTTGCCGCCGTTCGCGGCCTGCGCCCGCTCCCATGCCGCCTTGGTGCCGAGGATCGCCTGCGCCATCTGGTACGCGGCGTAGTTGGGCGGCACGCCGTAGCGGTCCTGGAAGGTCTTCGAGAACCACTGGTTCAGCTCGTTATCCGGGGCGAATGGGCCGTAGGGTCCGCGCGCGCCGATCACCACGCCGTCCGGGATGCGGTCGGCCAGCTTGTACATCGCGGTCTCGCCGGTGGTGAGGATCACGGTGCTCCTCTTGAACAGGCCGCGCGGTCCCGCCTGCAGGATGAACGCCTCGAGGTCGCCGTCCCAGAAGCTCGAGTGAACGACGTCCGCCTTCGCCCCGAGGATCGTCGAGATCTCGGCGTTGTACTGCCCGGCGAACAGCTTGGGCATCTGCGAGGTCGCGACTTTCACGCCCGGCGTGAGGTTCTTCATCGACGCCTCGAAATCCTTCCACGAGTCCTGGCCCCAGGCGTAGTTCTGGTTCAGGCCGGCGATGGTCTTGATCTTGCCCTTCTTCAGGTCCTTCACGTAGAGCGCCGCGCCGACGCTGTCCATGGTCGCGGTCGACGCCGTGCGGAACACGTACTTGTAACTCTTTTCCTCGAAGATGCGCGGCGTGCCGCAGTCGAAGAACACGGTGAGCTTCTTCAGCTCCTCGGCCACCGGCGCGATGCCCAGGCAGCTGCCGCTCGAGATATAGCCGATGATCAAATCGACGTTGTCCCGCTGCACCATGTTGCGGAACTCGGTCACCTGCACGGTGGTGCCGCCCGACTCGTCGACCAGGTTCATCTGCAGTGGCGCGCCGCCGAATCCCTTGGTGGCGTAGGGCGCCGGCACCTTGCCGGCATTCAGCATCTCGAACATGATCTCCGCGCCGTTGCGCGCCGGGACGCCGAACGGCCCCGCGGCCGCGCCCGACAGGAACGAGACGACGCCGATCTTGAGCGGCGCGTCCTGGGCGGCGGCGAATGCCGGCACCAATGCGGCTGCGGCGACCGCGACAATAGCTCTCTTCATGACGTGCATGGGCTCCTCCTTGATGGCCCGGCGATGGTGCAGCAAAACCGCGCCGACGGTCAAGGGAAGGCCGGGTATAGTCCGGCGTATGAGTGCGCGCCCCGGACTGCTGGCGGTGTGGAACGACATCGCCGCCGAAGACGAAGCCGAGTTCAACGCCTGGTACGTCGAGGAGCACGTGCCCGAGCGCCTCGACGTTCCGGGCATCCTCAGCGCGCGCCGCTACCGCGATGCGGCCGCGCCGCGCAGCTACGCCGCGATCTACGACACTGCCTCGCTCGCGGCGCTGTCGTCGCCCGCCTACCTCGAGCGGCTGGCGAATCCCACGCCGCGCACCCAGGCCATCATGCCGCGCTTTCGCAACATGACGCGCGCCGCCTGCGAGATCGCGGCGGACTTTGGCGCGCTGCGCGCGCCCGGCGCGGTGCTGGCGTGCGTGGAGCTCCCCGCCCAACCCGGCGACGATGCGCTGTCGATCCTCGAAGCGAACGCCGGTGCGGGCCGGGTGCGGCTCGCGATCCCCGATACCAAGGGCACGCAGGTGCCGAATCCCGAAGCGAAGATGCGCGCCGCGCCCGACCGGCTGCCCCCGCCCTTCGTGCTGGTCGAGGGCCACGAGGAGGACGCAGTGCGCGCCGCCGCCGCGCAGATCGGCATGGATCTGCTGGCGCCGGGACCCGCGCGCCTGTACCGGCTGATCCTCGCGCGCGGCGGCTGAATCCGGCGTTCATTTCCGCCCGCCGAGCGACTATCATCGCCCTGCGCAACCCGCACAGGCGACTGCCGTGAGCTTTGAAACCATTCTCTACCAGGAGGACGGGCCGATCGGCTGGCTCACCCTCAACCGTCCCGACGACGGCAACATGTTCACGCCGCAGATGTGTCACGAGATCCGCGACTGCATCAACGAGGTGCGGCGCGAGACGCGCACTCGTGTGCTCATCATCACCGGCGCCGGCGACAAGTTCTTCTGCATCGGCGGCCGCAAGGAAGGCATGGAGGACACGCTGCTCTACGCCGGGGTCCTGCCGACGCTCGAGATGTACGAAGCGATCGACCGGCTGCAAAAACCCGTCATCGCCTCGGTCAACGGTTTCGCGGTCGGCGGCGGCAATGTGCTGCAGGTGATGTGCGACCTGACGATCGCCAAGGAAAGCGCGGTGTTCCGCCAGGTCGGGCCGATGATGGGCAGCTTCGACGCCGGCTACGGCACCTGGTACCTCGAGGACCTGGTCGGCAAGAAGAAGGCCAAGGAAATGTGGATGCTGAACCCGAAGCTCTCCGCGCGCGAGGCGCTCGCCATCGGACTCGTCAACCGCGTGGTGCCCGACGACCAGCTGCGTGAAGAGACGAAGAAGATGGCGCTCGAGCTCGCCGAGCGCGGCGCCTTCGCGCTCGCCTCGATCAAGGCCGCCTTCAACGCGCGCCACGGCGGCGTCTCGGGCCTGGCGCGCGTGGCGCACGACCTTTTGCTGCGTCCCTACCTCGAGACCGACGAGTCGCACGAGCTCGCGGAGGCGTTCCGCGCCAGGCGCAAGCCCGACCCGGACAAGTTCGGCCACTAGGGCCATGAACACGGTCCTGACCCTGCTTAACCCGCAGCAGGCGGCGCGCCATTACGCCTCGGGCGCGTGGCGCAAGGACACCTTCTATTCGCTTCTGCAACGACACGCCGCCGGGCACCCCGAAAGGTACGCGCTGCGCGATGCGCGCGTGCGGCTCACCTGGAACGAGCTGCTCGCCTGGGTCGACGCGGTGGCACAAGGGCTGCACCAGGCGGGCGTGCGCCGCGGCCAGCGCGTCGCCGTGTGGCTGCCTTCGCGCGCCGAGAGCGTGGTGGCGCTGCTTGCCTGCGCGAGGAACGGATACATATGCGTGCCCTCGCTGCACCAGAACTACACCGCCGCCGAGATCGTGCAGCTCCTGGAGCGCACGCGCGCCGCGGCGCTGGTGATGCAGACGGGCTACGGCGCGCCCGGCGCACGTGGCGCGCAGGCGCTCCCCCCGATGAAGACTGTATTCGACGTCAACGGCACTTCGTTCCCGGCGCCGGGCGCGGCCTGCGACGTGCCGCCGGTCGACGACCCCGACAAGATCATTTACATGGCCTTCACCTCGGGCACCACCGGCGTGCCCAAGGGCGTGATGCACTCGGACAACACGATGCTCGCCAATGGCCGCGCCATGGTCACCGACTGGCATCACGATCATTCGACGGTGCTCCTCAGCCTCTCGCCCACGAGCCACCACATCGGCGCCGTGGCGATCGAGCAGATGATGGCCGCGGGCTTCGAGCTGGTGCTGAGAGACCCGCCCGCGGGCATGACGCCGCTCGACTGGGCGATCGCCTGCGGCGCCACTTACATCATGGGCGTGCCGACGCACGCCATCGACATCCTCGCCGAGGCCAAGCGCCGCGGCCTGGTGCAGCTCGGCGCGGTGCGCCTTTTTTACATGGCGGGCTCGCCGATTCCGCGCGAAGTGGCGCAGACCTTCCTCGGCATGGGAATCACGCCGCAGAACATCTACGGCATGAGCGAGAACGGCTCGCACCAGTACACCCTGCCCACCGACGACGCGCAGACCATCGTCGAGACCTGCGGCCGCGCCTGCCACGGCTACGAGACGCGCATCTTCAGCCAGGAGAACCCCGACCTCGAAGTGCCGCCGGGAACGGTCGGCGAGATCGGCACGCGCGGTGCGCTGCTGATGCTCGGCTATTTCGACAACCAGGCGACCACCGAGGATTCGTTCAACAAAAACGGTTGGTTCATGTCGGGCGACCTCGGCACGCTCGACGAGCGCGGCTGCCTGCGCATCATGGGCCGCAAGAAAGACCTCATCATCCGCGGCGGCCACAACATCCACCCGGCGCGGATCGAGGACCTCGCGCACCAGCACGCCGCGGTGCAGAAGGCTGCAGCCTTCGGCGTCGCCGATGCGCGCCTCGGCGAGAAGGTCTGCCTTGCGGTAATCTGCCGCGAGGGCGAGCGCGTGACCGGGGAGGCGCTGCTCGATCACCTGCACGCGGTCGGCCTCTCCAAATACGACATGCCCGAATACTTCCTCGCGCTGGATGCCTTCCCGCTCACCGCGAGCGGCAAGATCCTGAAGCGCGAGCTGCAGGAATGGGCGAAGAACGGCCGCATCGCGCCGCAGCCGGTGCGCTGGAGCGAACCCGCAAAGGAGAAATGACGTGTCCGTAGAACTCTCGCGCATCGAGGAATTCGCTCTGATCCGCCTCAACCGGCCGCAGGCGCTGAACGCGCTGTCGTTCGCGCTGATCAAGGACCTCGGCCGCGCCTTCGACGAGGTGGCCGCGGGCGATGCGCGCGCGCTGCTCATCACCGGCGCGGGCGAAAAAGCCTTCTGCGCCGGCGCCGACATCGGCGAGCTCGCCAACCGCTCGCTCTTGCAGAAAAAGCGCGGCGCCGAGCACGGCCAGGCGACGTTCGCGAAGCTCGAGCGCCTGCCGATGCCTTCGGTGGCAATCATCAACGGCTACGCCTTCGGCGGCGGGCTCGAGCTCGCGCTCGCCTGCACCTTCCGCCTCGCCACGCCGAACGCGCGGCTCGGCACGCCCGAAATCAAGCTCGGCCTCATCCCGGGCTACGGCGGCACGCAGCGCCTGCCGCGCGTGGTCGGCGAGGCGCGCGCGCTGGAGATGGTGCTCACCGGCAAACCCATCGATGCGCCAACGGCTCTTTCCTGGGGGCTGGTGAGCCGCGTGGTCGAGGGCGACGCGCTCGCCCAGGGCATGGCCTTCGCGCGCGAGTTTTCCGGCCACAGCCTGCCGGTGCTCGGCTTTGCGCGCGAGGCGGTGACGCGCGCGCTCGATACGCCGGTCGCCGAGGGGCTGAAGATCGAGGCCGACCTCTCCACGCTTGCCTTCCAGACCGAGGACGCCGCCGAGGGCATGGCGGCGTTCATGGCCAAGCGCAAGCCCGCGTTCAGGGACCGCTGACGTGGCCGGCGAGAACCGCGTCATCGCGGTCACCGGCGCGAGCCGGGGCATCGGCGCGGCGATCGCGCTCGAGCTGGCCGGGCGCGGCTTCACCGTCGGCTGCCTGACGCGCAAAGGTGGCGGTCCCGAGCACGAGCGCTGCATCCCCATCGCCTGCGACGTCACCGACGTCACCTCGGTCCGGCAGGCGCTGGCGACGCTCGCCGAGCGCGCCGGCAACATCGCCGGACTGGTGAACAACGCCGGCATCCACCTCGACGGCAAATCGCACGAGCTCGCCACCGGCGTCTACGACGAGGTCATGGATACCAACGCGCGCGGTGTATTCGTCGTCTGCCGCGAAATCTATCCCTACCTGGCGCGCGACGGCGGCACCATCGTCAACATCGGCTCGTTCTTCGACAAGCTCGGCGTCAAGCGCAACCTCGCCTACTGCGCCTCCAAGGCGGCGGTCGGCGCCATCACGCGCTGCCTGGCGGTCGAGTGGGCGCCGCAGAAGATCCGCGTGCTCGACGTCGCGCCCGGCTACATCGAAACCGAGCTCAATGCCGAGGCGATGCAGAAGGGCCCGCTGCGCGCCTTTCTGGAAGCGCGCGTGCCGACCGGCGGACCTGGAAGCGTCCAGGACGTCGCGCGGCTGGTGGCGATGCTGTTCTCCGAGGACATTCCGTATCTCACCGGCGAGACGATCTACCTCGACGGCGGCCAGGGCATAGCGCACTGATGAACGTCTTCGAGCGCCTCGACGGCACGCTTGCCCTGAAGGACGAAGAGCGCATGCTGGTCGAGGCCGTGCGCACGCTCGCGCACGAGGCCATCGCCCCGCGCGCCGAACACCACGACCGCACGGCCGAGTTTCCGCACGATAACCTGAAGGCGATCAACGCGCTCGGCCTGAACGCGATGTTCATCCCCGAGGCCTACGGCGGGCACCCCGTGTCCTACGCCGCGTACCTTGCCTGCGTGCGCGAGATCAGCCAGGCCTGCGCCGCGACCGGCATCATCTGGGCGACCAACTTCCACGGCATCAAGCCGCTCGTCGACTTCGGCAACGAGGAGCAGAAAAAGCGTTTGCTGCCGCGCATCGCGCAGGGCGGCCTGGTCGCGCTCGCCATCACCGAGCCCAGCGCGGGGTCGGACGCCACCGGCATGAAGACGCGCTTTCGCCCAGAGGGCGAGCACATCGTCGTCGACGGCGGCAAGACCTTCATCACCAACGGTGATCTCGCCGACCTGATGCTCCTCTTCGGCAAGTGGAGCGAGATCGACGACGAGCGAAAGTCCATTTCGGCCCTGATTCTCGAGAAGGGCACGCCGGGACTGTCGGTGGTGCGCACCGAGGACAAGATGGGGATCCGCGCCTCCGGCACCGCGACCCTCGCCTTCGACGGCTGCCGCGTGCCGCGCGCCAACCTCCTCGGCAAGCCGGGCGACGGCCTCGCGCTTCTTCTCGCCTCGCTCAACAAGTCGCGCCCGAGCGTCGCGGCGCACGCGCTCGGCATCGCGCGCGCGGCCTTCGAGGACGCGGTGGCCTACATCAACGAGCGGCGCCAGTCCGGCCGGCGCATCATCGAATTCCAGGGCATCCAGTTCCTGCTCGCCGACCTCGCCGCCGAGCTCGCGCAGTGCGAGGCGTGGCTGTGGCATGTCGCGCGCCTGGTCGACGGCGGCGCGCAGGACATCGGCATCGAGGCCTCGATGCTGAAGCTGCGCGCCTCGGACCTGGCGATGCGCATCGCCACCGAGGCGGTGCAGCTGCACGGCGGCTACGGCTACTGCAAGGATTACCGCGTCGAGCGCCTGATGCGCGACGCCAAGATCACCCAGATCTGGGAAGGCACCAACCAGATCCACCGCCAGCTCATCGGGCGCAGCTTCATCGACAGGGGAACGCATGGCTGACATACGCACCGTAGGCGTCGCGGGTTGCGGCACCATGGGCGCGGGCATCGCGATCGTCGCGGCACGCGCGGGTTTCCGCACGCTCGTCTACGACACGCGCGCCGAGGCGCTCGCAAAGGCGCGCAAACAGAGCGAGGCGTTCTTCGCCAAGTCGGTCGAGCGCGGCAAGTTGAAGCCCGAGCAGGTGAGTGCGATCCTCGCCAACCTCGTCGGCACCTCGAAGCTCGGGGATTTCAAGGCCTGCGACGTCGTCATCGAGGCGGTGTTCGAGGACCTGAAGGTGAAGCACGCGCTGTTCGCCCAGCTCGACAAGATCTGCCCGGCGCACACGCTTTTCGCGTCGAACACTTCGACCATCTCGATCACCGAGATCGCGGGTGGCTCGGGGCGCGACGACCGCTTCGTCGGCATGCATTTCTGCCTGCCGGCGCAGCTGATGAAGCTCGTGGAGATGTCGCCCGGCCTGAATACGAGCGAGGCGAGCTTCCAGGCGGCGTGGGCGTTCTGCCAGGCGCTCGGCCAGCACCCGGTGAAGACCAAGGACAGCCCGGGCTTCATCCTCAATTACTTCCTCATCCCGTTCAACAACGACGCCATCCGGCTGGTCGAGGCGGGCGTCGCCGAGCCCGCCGAGATCGACAAGGCCATCAAGGACGCGATGGGCTACGCCATGGGCCCGTTCGAGCTCCTCGATCTCGTCGGCATGGATACGCATCTGCTGGTATGCGAGGCGATGCACGGCGCGACGCACGAGCCGCGCGCCGCGTGCCCGCCGCTGGTGAGGCGCATGATCGCCGCCGGGCACCTGGGCAAGAAAACCGGGCGCGGCTTTCACGTCTACAAAGACTCGAAGATATTCGGAGCCTGACCGTGCCCTACTCCCTCATCGACACCGGCAAGAGCCGCTCCTTTCCCGCGGCGCACGCGCTCACGCAAGGCGCCGCGGCGGCGGGCGACGTGGTCGTCGTCATCGGTACTGACGTCGCGCGCGGCCTCGCGGGCATCCAGGAACGCGAGAAGAAAACCGCCATCGTGGTGGAGCTGGGCACCGAATGCCTCGGGGTGCACACGGGCGAATCGCGCGGCACCGAAGGCTCGAACGTCCTCGGCTTTGCGCGCTTTCGCCTCGGCGCGGCCGAGCCGACGAAGCTTGTGGAGCTGGTGCGGCAACCCAATACCGATGCCGCCGCGCTCGCCGCCGCGAAGAAGGTGTTCGAAGACGCAGGGCTCACCGTAGCGGTGTGCAACGATCTTCCAGGGCGCATCGTCGACCGCCTGATCCGGCCCTACCTCAACGCGGCGCTGCGCCGGCTGGACGAAGGGCTCGCCAGCGCCGACGACATGGACACCACGCTCAAGCTCGGCCTCGGCTATCCCGAGGGCCCGATCGCGCTTCTCGAGCGCACCGGGCTCGCGGCGCACTTCGATGTCGCGCAGGCGCTCTACGAGGCGCTCGGCGATGCGGCCTACGCGCCCGCGCGCCGCGCGCGCGTCGCCAAGCTGCGCGCCTAGGCGCCGATGCGCGCGGTCATCGTCCGCGAGCACGGGCCCGTCGCGCAGCACCGGCTCGAGACCGTCCCCGACCCGGTGCCCGCGCGCGGCGAGGTGCTGATCGAGGCGCGCGCGTTCGGCGTCAATTTTCCCGACCTGATGGTGATGCAGGGCAGCTACCAGCTGCTGCCGCCGCGGCCCTTCAGCCCGGGCAAGGAGGTGGCGGGGGTGGTCGGCGCGATCGGCGCGGGCGTGGAGCGCGTGCGTCTCGGCGATCGCGTCATGGCGCTGCCCGAGTACGGCGCTTTCGCGGAAAAGGTCGTCGTGCCCGAGGCGATCTGCTATCGAATGCCACCGGCGATGCCCTTCGACGAAGGCGCGGTGCTGGCACTCGCCTACCAGACTGCGCACTTCGCGCTCCTCGAGCGCGGCGCCTACAAGAGGGGCGAAACCGTTCTCGTCACCGGCGCCTCGGGCGGCGTTGGCCTGGCGGGCGTGCAGCTCGCCAAGGCGCTCGGCGCCACCGTGATTGCCGGCGTCACCAGCAAGGAAAAGGGCGAACTGTGCAAGCGCCACGGCGCCGATCACGTCATCGACCTCGCGGCGCCGGACCTGCGCGAGAGTGTGCGCGCGCAGGTGCAGGCCGCCGTCGGCAAACGCGGCGTGGACATCGTGCTCGACAGCGTCGGCGGCGACGCCTTCGACGGCGCGCTGCGCGCGCTCGCCTGGTGCGGCCGCCTGGTGTCGATCGGCTTCGCCTCCGGGCGCGTTCCCGAGGCGAAGGCGGGCTATCTGCTGGTCAAGAACCTCGCGGTGCTCGGGCTGCAGTGGACCGACTACCGCGGGCGCGAGCCCGGGCGCGTGCAGCGAGTGCAGGAAGAACTCTACGCGCTGTACGGAGAGGGGAAGTTGAAGCCGGAAATCACGGCGCGCTACCCGCTCGAGCGCTTCGCCGAGGCGCTGGCGCGCTTCGAATCGCGCCAGGTGCAGGGCAAGATCGTGCTCCTGCCCTGAGCGAACGCCATCGAGGCGATGGTGCGTCGCAATCCCTACGCATGGGCGGCTGCGATGTATGCTTCTCCTTCCGCACACAGGACATCCCCATGAGCGCATCGATCCAGGTCTTCTGGCAGCCGCACTGAACCAGCTGCCTCCGGCTTAAGGAGTATCTCTCGGTCCGTGGGATCGGGTTCCAGTCGATCAACGTCCTCGAAGACGCCGAGGGCCTGGCGGCGTTGCGCGCGCTCGGCGCGCGCTCGGTGCCGGTGGTGGCGCGCGACGGGCGCTTCGTCTACGCGCAGGTCATTACGGAAGTCATCGCCTTCCTCGGCCTGGGCGAAGCGGGCGGGCCAGTGCTCGCGCCGGCTGCGCTCGCCGCACGCGCGGATGTCGTGCTCGGTACAGCGGTGCGCCTGGTGCGCCAGTTGCCGGATTCGGCGCTCGGCAACGTACTGCCGAACCGGCCGCGCTCCTGGCGCGTGCTCGCGCACCATGTCTTCCAGATCCCCGTAGCGTTCCTCGAGATGGAGGAAAAGGGCACGCGGCTCGAGTATGAGGTCATGACGGCAGCGCCTCCTGATGACATGTTGTCGAACGCGTCGATCGCCGCCTTCGGCGAGGCGGTGCGCGAACGCTTCGCGGACTGGTGGGCGCGCAATGCCGGCGCGGACTTCACGCAGCCCGTCGAAACCTACTTCGGCGGCACCAGCCGGCACGAGATGCTCGAGCGCACCGTGTGGCATTCGGCGCAGCACGTGCGGCAGCTTGCCGCGCTGCTCGAGTCGATCGGCATCGCGCCAGACCAGCCGCTCGGCGCTGCAGAGATCCGCGACCTGCCGCTGACGGACAAGATCTGGGACGAGGGCTGAGGCGGCGAGCGCGCTGCACGCTACGCGGCCCCGTTGTCAGCGAAGCGGGCCTGGCGTAGCTTTGCACGGTGCTGAAGCATTTCGTGGACCGTCGATCAAGGGAGGCCGAATGAAGACCGAGCTCACGTACCTTGCCTACACCGCGATGCTGACCGCGGCGCTCTGGATCCCCTACGTCGTCTGCCAGGTGATGACGAACGGTTTGCTGAAGCCACAGAACTACGTCGATCCGACCCCCCGGCCCGTGCCCCTGTGGGGCAAGCGCGCCGATCGCGTCTACCTCAATGCCGTGGAGGTATTCGCCCCATTCGCGGTGCTGGTCATCGTCGCGCACCTCACCGGCAAGCTGAACGAGATGACCGCCTTCTGGGCGGTGGCCTTCTTCTGGCTCCGGGCCGCGCATGCGCTCGTGTACTGGCTCGGATTGCCGTACATACGCACGCTCGTGTTCACGCTCGGATTCGTCTGCGTCGGCGGCTTGTTCTGGGAGGTCATCAAGTAAGCTGAGCGTCGCGCCGGCGCGCTCTTCTATCGAAATCGACGCGCCCCAGACGCCGAGGACGCAGCCGCCACCAGGAATAGCACGGTAAGCAGGAGACTGAACGCGGCTTGAGCGATCATCGGGCCTCGCCGCGACGCAAGGGCGCGAAGCGCCGCTCCGGCGATCGCGCGTCGGGCGAGGGCTCAGGCCGCGTCGTCATGGCGTGAATCGTTTTGCGGGAGCCACAGCAGCACGCCGCCGAAAGCCGTCGTTCACCTGCCAGCATTCCCAGTAACCGCCGCACCCAGGCGGCATCGCCTACCCCAGCGGTCCGTTCGGCGTCACGAGTACTTTCCCGGTGCGGCGATAAGCATTCGCCTGCGCGACCGCTTGCGCGATCTGTTCGATCGGATAAGTCGCCTCGACCGGGACGCGCAGCGAACCGCCCGCGATCCGGCCGGCCAGCATTGCATACATTTCTTGAATTTCTGCGGGCGCCATGCGCTGCAGCGTCGGCATCAGCCAGAATCCAGTGAGCCAAAGCCGTTTGAAAACCGTCTGGTGGCCGGTGAGCTGAGGATTCTCGCCCGAGAGCAGGCCGTAGTTGACGATGACTGCCTCTTCGGTCAGGCAATCACCGAGCCGGACAATCTGCTCCCCACCCACCGCATCGATCGCGAGGCGGATCGCCGCGCCATTGGTGGCCGCCCGCACGCGCTCGCCGAGATCCGGGCCGTCCACGGCCACGACGTCGCCGCCGAGCGCCTTGAGTTCGTCGGCGAGCCCGTCGCGGCGCACGACGTTCACCGAGCGGATGCCCGCAGCCTTGGCGATCTGGATAAGGCAGTGACCGACGCCGGAGTTCGCCGCATCCTGGATCAGCCACTCGCCGGGCTGCAGCTTGACGTACTTCGTCATCATCAGGTGCGCGGTGGGCGGATTGACCTTCAGCATGGCAAGCTGAAGCGGGTCGACATTCGACGGCACTTTCACGAGCTGGGCAGCCTTGACCTTCTTGCGCTGGACCCAGTTGTCGCGGTCGAGCGGAATGACGAGATCGCCCTCGACAAGACCGCGGACGTCACGCCCCCGCGCGATGACCCGGCCGACGCATTCGGCGCCGAGCCGCGCCGGTAACGGGGGACGCAGCGCGTAGCGCCCTTCGATGGTCAGCAAGTCCGCAGGATTGATGGGAAACGCCAGAACATCGATCACCGCCTCGTCCGGGCCCGGTGCACCGACATCGTCGACGTCCACGCAGCGAATGACTTCGTCGGGCTTTCCGAAAGCAGAGAATTGCGCGATTTTCATCGTTGGTCACTCCCCGTTAGTCGAATCGGATCCGCTTGCGCGCGCCGGATACGATGGTCATGCGCTTCATGATTTCCCCCAATGCAAGGCGTTGATCGTCGCACATCGCTCAACGTATATCTGACCATCAGGCGTCGCGAATATCGGCGACAGGCTTTTCCCCAAAGTCCGCACGTTCAAGAAAGGCCAGCACTTTCGCCGCAGCCACCGCCGGTGCGTCAAGTTGCCCCGACTCCTTCATGTGCACGAATCGGGCATGGTCGGGAAAGCGCGCCGGGTTGGCGGCACGCAACCGCGTCTGCATATCCGTATCGATGACACCGGGCGCCAGCGAGACGATATGAGCTGGTTGCGAGTCGGCCGTCTGATCGAGCGCGACCGAGCGCGAAAAATGATCCATGCCCGCCTTGACGGCACAGTAGCAAGCCTGGCTGGCCCGCGCAAAGCGCCCCAGTCCTGACGAGATGTTGAGCACCCTGCACGTTCCCAAGCGACGCGCGCGCCATGCACGTGTGGCGCGCAGGAACGCGGCGGTGAGCAGCAAGGGTGCCTCCAATCCCACGCGCAGCGCGCTCGACAGTTCACCCGCTGCCAAATCCTCCAATGGCCCGATGTCCGTGATCATCGCCGCATTATTGATCAGTGTGGCTTGCTCAAAGCCCTCTCCGTCCAGCGTCTCCAGCCAAGCCTCGAGACGTGCTGCCGCCTGCACCGGCTGAGCGAGATCCAGCGTCCACTGCTCGAGCGTCGCAGCGCTCGCCGCCGCGCGCTCCATTAGTCCGGCGTTGACGTTTCTCGATAGGGTCAGCAACGTACCGCCGCGCTGAAGAAGTTGTTCCGCCATCGCGGCGCCCAAGCCTCGGGAAGCGCCCGTGAGAATGGTGAGGCGAGTCATGGCGAAGTCCGATGCAATGGGTACGCGATTGTCCGGCCGAGTATCAGTGGCTGCCGCGCCCCAGTCAATCGCTGCCGCGCGCGCTATTCGGCCTGCTGTCAGCGCTATAAAATGCCTCGACATCAGCCACTCGAGTTCCTGCAGAGCCGAATTCATCGATGCCCAGCCGAACAAATTCCGCACCGAATACCACAGGCCCGCTCGCAGGCATCGTCGTAGTGGAGCTTGGCAACAGCGTTGCAGCACCGTTCGCGGGTCAGATACTGGGTGACCTGGGCGCCGAAGTCATCAAGATAGAAAAAGCCGATGGCGATGATGCGCGCAAATGGGGGCCACCGTTCTGGGAAGGCGCGGCGGCGAGTTTTCAGCCGCTCAACCGCAACAAGAAATCGGCCGTCTGCGAACTGCGCGACCCGCACCAACTTGCCGCGCTTCGGCGCCTGATCAACGCGCGCGCCGATGTCGTGCTGCAGAACCTGCGCCCGGGGCAGGTCAACCAACTCGGCCTGGACGGCGCCACGCTGGTGGCGGAGAAGCCGGCCCTGATCTACTGCAATCTCGGTGCCTTCGGCCGTACCGGCCCGCTCAAGGAGCAGCCTGGCTACGATCCGCTGATGCAAGCCTTCAGCGGCATCATGAGCACCACCGGCGAGCCCGGACGCCCGCCGGTGCGGGTCGGTCCGTCGATCGTCGATTTGGGCACCGGCATGTGGGCCGTCATTGGCGTTCTCACCCGGCTGCATCAGCGGCGCGACACCGGCGCGGGCGGAATCGTCGACGTCTCCCTGTTCGAGACCGCGACCAGCCTGGTGTCGCTGCTGGCCGCGAATTATCTGGCCTCCGGCGAGCAACCGCCGAAGCAGGGCTCCGGCGCGACCGGCATCGTGCCCTACCGTGCGTACGCCACCGCGGACGGCGATCTGGTGGTCGCCGCCGCCAGCGACGGCTTGTTCCGCCGGCTTGCGCAGGTCCTGGGCCACCCGGAATGGGCGCAGGACCCGCGCTTTGCGAGCAACCCGCAGCGGGTCGAGCACCAGGTAATCCTTTATGCGCTGATCGAGGCGGAGATGTCCGCGCGCAGCAACAGCGAGTGGACCGCGCTGCTGGAGACGGCGGGGATACCTTGCGCGCCGGTGCAGAACCTTGCGCAGATGCTCGCGCACGAGCAGACGCGCGCGCTGGGCCTGTTGCAAAACGTACCCGGCAGCGCGATGAAGCTCATCGGCCTGCCCTTGAGTTTCGACGGCGTGCGTCCCGCCATACGCAGCCGCCCGCCCAGACTGGGCGAGCACACGGGCGAATTCATCGACAAAGGCGAAGGCTAAATCAATGGAACTGCCGACCTACGCAACCCTCAAGACGGAAATGGCCGAGCCGCATGTCCTCGTGGTGACCCTCAACCGGCCCGACGTGGGCAATGCGATCAACACCCAGATGGGCCGCGATTTCCTCGACCTGTGGACCCGGCTGACCGAGGACGCAGGCGACGTGCGCTGCGTGGTGCTGACAGGAGCCGGCGGCAGGATCTTCTGCGCCGGCGGCGACCTGAAAGAGCGCCATGGCATGTCGAAGGAGCAGTGGGTGCGCCAGCACCAGTTGTTCGAGCGTCAATATTGGACGCTGGTCGACCTGCCACTGCCGGTGATCGCCGCGATCAACGGCCACGCCTATGCCGGCGGCCTGGAGACCGCCCTGTCCTGCGATTTCATCTATGCCGTGAAGAGCGCGCGCTTCGCCCTGACCGAGGTGACGCTGGGCATCATGCCCGGCGCGGGGGGCACGCAAAATCTGCCGCGCGCGCTGGGCGAGCGCCGCGCCAAGGAAATCCTCATGACCGGGCGGCCGTTCAGCGCGCAGCAGGCCTTCGAATGGGGCCTCGCGAACGAGCTGTGCGAAGCGCAGGAGCTGATGCCCAAGGTGCTGGAAACCGCGCGCACCATCGCCGCCAACGCACCGCTGTCGGTGCGCCAGGTGAAGAAGTCGGTGCGCTTCGGCATGCAGATGGAGTTGAAGACGGCGTACCGTTTCGAGGTCGAGGCGTACAACCATCTGGTTGAAACTGAGGACCGTTATGAGGGTATCAAGGCATTCAACGAGAAACGCAAAGCGGTATTCAAGGGCCGCTGAGTGCGCCTGAAACATCATCTTGGGACGAACAGATGTGCCGCCGAAGCTGATTTCGCAAGATTGTCCAGCGAGGAAACAGACACGACATGGCTGCCACGACAAGAATTGAGGACATCGGCGTAGCGTTGGGCGAGGATTTCCCGGAGATCCGCGCCAGCGTGCGCCGGATCTGCGCAAGCTTTCCCGGCGCCTATTGGCGCGAGCTCGAGGAGCGCTCGGCGTATCCGACCGAGTTCGTCAAAGCGCTTACCGAGGCGGGGTATCTGGCCGCGCTGATTCCGGAGGAGTACGGCGGGGCGGGGCTGCCACTGCGCGCTGCGGCGGCCATTTTGGAAGAGATACACGCCGCCGGCTGCAATGCAGGCGCCTGCCACGCGCAGATGTACATCATGGGCACCGTGTTACGCCATGGCAGCCCCGAGCAGAAGGCGCAATATCTGCCGAAGATTGCCAGCGGGGCGCTGAGATTGCAGGCATTCGCCGTGACCGAGCCGACCACCGGCACGGACACCACGCAACTGAAAACGCGTGCGGTCCGCCAGGGGGATCACTATCTGATTCATGGCCAGAAGGTGTGGACATCGCGCGCGCTGCATTCGGACCTGATGCTGCTGCTCGCGCGCACCACGCCTGCAGAGCAGGTGAAGAAGAAGACCGAAGGCCTGTCGGTGTTCCTGCTCGACATCCGCGCCTGCCTCGGCAAAGGCCTGGAGATCAAGCCGATCAAGGCCATGATCAACCACAATACAACCGAAGTGTTCTTCGACGGCGCACGGGTGCCGGCCGAAAACCTGATCGGCGAGGAAGGCAAAGGCTTCAAATACATTCTTGATGGCATGAACGCAGAACGCATCCTGGTGGCGGCCGAAGCCATCGGCGACGGACGCTGGTTTACCAGGACCGCGGTCGCGTATGCCAAGGACCGCGTGGTATTCGGCCGGCCCATCGGCCAGAACCAGGGCATCCAGTTTCCCATCGCGCACGCCCATGCCGAGATCGAGGCGGCCGACATCCTGCTGAGGAAGGCTGCCGCCCTGTTCCAGGCAGGCCTGCCCTGCGGCGATGACGCAAACATGGGCAAGATGCTGGCGTCCGAAGCCGCCTGGCATGCCGCCGAGGCCTGCATGCAGACCCATGGCGGGTTCGGCTACGCGCGCGAGTACGACGTCGAGCGCAAGTGGCGCGAGACGCGCCTGATGCAGATCGCCCCGATCTCGACCAACCTCGTGCTCGGATACATCGGCGAGCACATTCTCGGCATGCCACGCTCGTATTGAGGGCGAGCTGCTATCGGCGAAAAGGCTTCACGACGATCCGGCGGCGGGAAGCTGAAGCCGCTGACCACGGCGCTCTACACGTCGCACCTCAGCCGGGTCTTGACAACTTCGCTATTTTCATTATCATTGAACTCTCGAAATAGGAGGTTGCTGGCCTTGAAAGCAGCCAGTCCGGAACAGATCATTCAATACGCGGATATGTTTGCCGCCATCGGCGCCGAATCGCGGCTCCGGATCATGCAGCTGCTGCTCGCGGCCCATCCCGAGGGCATGGTGGTCGGCGAGATCCAGGCCGAACTGGATGTGTCCGGATCGAACCTTTCGCACCACCTGGACAAGTTGAAGAACGAAGACCTGGTACAAGTCCAGCGGGAGGGCACGTACCTCAGGTACACAGCGAACGTCAATGCGTTGCAGCAGTTGCTCGCATTCCTTTATTCCGAGTGCTGCACGCGCAGTAAGGCGATCAGCCCCAAGAAGATTGTCAACGCCGGCGCCTAGGAGATGCCATGGAAAAGACCGATATCAAGAACGTCGTCAAGGAAAGGTATGCGCGCGCCGCCTTAAACGTTACGAGCGGCGCCAAGGGCTCCTGCTGCAGCAGAGCGCCGGCCGATGGTCAGCGCGGCGATCCGATTACCAGCAACCTGTATGAGGCGAGGCAGACGGACCAGTTACCCGATACCGCGGTGCTGGCTTCGCTTGGCTGCGGGAACCCTACGGCACTGGCGCAATTGAAGCCGGGGGAGGTCGTACTCGATCTTGGATCGGGCGGTGGCATAGACGTTCTCCTTTCTGCGAAGCGCGTGGCACCGTCCGGAAAGGCTTACGGGCTCGACATGACCGACGAGATGCTGGCGCTCGCCAATCAGAACAAGCGCAAGGCCGGCGTGCAGAACGTGGAATTCCTGAAAGGCGAGATCGAACACATCCCGCTGCCGGATGACTCGGTAGACGTGATCATCTCCAACTGCGTGATCAACCTCTCGGCGGACAAGGACCGCGTACTGCGCGAAGCGTTCCGGGTTCTGAAACCGGGCGGCCGATTCGCCGTATCGGACGTGGTCACGCGGGGCGACATTCCGCCCGAGATACGCGAGAGCATCCTGCTCTGGGTGGGGTGCGTGGCGGGCGCGCTGGAAGAGAATCAATACCGTGCGAAGCTCGCCGCTGCCGGGTTCCAGAACGTGGAAATCGAGCCCACGCGCATTTACCGGGCAGAAGATGCAAGAGCTTTCCTTGCGGACAATGGCATGGATGCGACCGTGATCGGTCCGCAGGTGGATGGCAAGTTCTTGAGCGCCTTCATTCGCGCAACGAAGGCTGCCGACGCCCCGGATAGCAGCTTGTGCCCGCCAGCGCGCTGTCAAATTCCCCTTTCTTAATCGCATTTCGTCTGACCCACGTCAACAAGCGCGGAATTGAATTGTGCTAGCAGTATCCGTTCTCGAACGCGAATGCTTGAGGAAGTCACCAGAAGGGCCCAAACGACGCCGGAGGTGATGCCATGTGTTTCTTTTTCAGTCTTCTGCCTGCCACGATCTGGGTAACGCTTGGTTACTTCATTCTCTTCTCCTCCACGAAGACCGACGGGTCGATACAGAAGTTCGGACGGATATTGGCGATCTGGGTCTTCGTGATTGCGGCATTTTTCCCCTTGATGGGAGCGTATGTCACTCTTGCTGACCTCTGCCCCATAGAAAAGGTGATCCAGCAGATGAACCCGGGCTGAGCAGCGCCGAATACTCAACCTTCTCGATTCATGCCAGCAGGAGGTTAACCATGACCCAAGACAGCGTAAGGCAGAGCGCAGAGTCGATGGCCGCCGGGACCCGGCGACCCGAAGGCGCGATGGCCATGTGTCCGATGGCGAAGATGTGCGCGGGCATGACACAAAAACGGTTTCCAAGCGTCCTGACGATGCTGCCAGGCATCTTATTGATTGTCCTCGGCGTGTTGATCGTCATCGAGCCGGGGATCCTCGTCTGGCTGGTGGCCGCGGCATCCGTTCTCCTGGGCATCATGCTGTTGATGATGGCCAGCTTCATACGCAAGATCGGCGCCCAGTTGCGCATGTAGCACTACCCGTCGCCGGCACATGGATGGGTGGGCACAGACCACGCTACAAGGGTAAGACGAGGTAGCGTCATGGCGTTTGGCGAAAAGGGTGCGGTTTCCAAGTGGTGGTTGGTCCCGGCTGCTTTTGTCGCTGTTCTTCTGGTCCTCGCCGTTGTCTTTATCAACAGTGATATGTACATAGGCATGATGTCTACGAAAACGCCAAAGTATGAGCTCGGCGAGCATCGCGGGGCCGCCGTTTGCGGAACCTGCCACAGCAAGATTTACAAGGAATGGCTTGGCCACTCGCGTCATGCTGTCGCGACGACGAACGAGAGCTTCCTGCGTACGAGGGACTACGTAGAGGGCAATCTTTTCCTCGGCATGATGATGGGAGAGGAGTCCTGCTATGCCTGTCACGGGATCAAGGGTGGCGCGGAGGGGATTAACTGCGAGATATGCCACGGCCCGGCGGCACCGGGACTATCCATAACGCAGCTGCATGAAACGACGTACCGGCCCGACCTGAGTGCAATGAAGGAGAAGGATTTCTGTGCCAAGTGCCACGAGCTGTTCCCGCCGCTGATGTCGCCCTACAGCCAGTGGCTAGAAAGCAAAGCGGCCGAAGAGGGATTGACGTGCCAGGGGTGCCACATGGCGCCCGTCGACGGAATCGCCTACCACGGCTTTGATTCCATCATGCACAACCCCGGGATATACGAAGACGATCTTGTCCTAAGGGATATCAACCTTACGTTTCCAAACATAAGCATGGTCGTCGAGAACCGGATCAAGGGCCACGGCATGCCGAGTGGAGGTCCTTCGCGGGTGCTTGTTCTCGAGATATCCGTCACTGACGATCAGGGCAAGGAACTCCACAAGGTCGTGGATACGTTCTACAGAAAATTTGAGTTGTACCCCGAGATGCTGGGCTCCATGCCATCGGCCGTGGTTATAGAGGACACCACACTAAAAAGCCTCGAGGCCCGCGCCATGAGCTACGCCTTGCCTGCCAAGATAGAGGGCAAGATGCGCAAGGCTGCCATCACGCTGAGGTTCTATGACGTGGCAGATCAATACCAGGGCAATATTGAAAAGGCCCACTGGATCAGTGGGCCGGTCGTTACGGCAGAGCTGGAGCTGAGGTAACCGAACCCTGCTTTGCCTCCCAGGCTAGCCAGGTGCAGGGTGCAGGGCATGATCGTGGCCTTGCCCCGAGCGGACGGGCCGTCGGGCGCGCGGCTAGGCGACTTTTGATCTCGCAGCGAGCCTACGAGATCAACGGGTTACCCGCCCATCGTGGCTCTTTTGTGACGTTGGTCGAGAACCGCCGGAATCGAACGTCTGATATCGGCGGCGAGCACATGCACGTACGGGTTGAAGTTCGCCAGGTCCCCGAAGGTCTGCTCGAACAGAATCAGGCCCGGTCGCGCGCCAGAAGCCGCGCAGCGCTGTGGTAAACCTTCCCAGCCACACCCTGTGCCGGAGAGATCTGGAATCAGGACGGCGACGTGCGGGACGCCGGGGACGCGGCGCGGCACGCCGCGACTCCGGCAGGCCAGTGGGCTACTGCTTGTGGTACTTCCCGGTGGGGTCGACGATGATCTCGCCGTTGCTGACCCCCTTGATCGACCCGTTCAGGAACCAGTGCTTCGAGCCCTCGAAGAGCACCATGTGCTGGTACTCCCAAACCATGAAGTGTGAGGCGCACTGCACCTCGATGAACACCTTGCTGGCCGAGTTCGCGAGGTCGTAGGTCGCCCGCCGCACGGACGGAGGCGTGCTGTCACCGTCACCGGTGATGAGGAGCAGCGGAGCCGTGATCTGCGAGGCCAGCGAGGGATTCCAGCCCCACGACACGGCCGTGCGGGTACGCATGAGGCCAGGCGGCGTGCCCCACACGCTCCCCAGGTCGTCGTAGTCCATGATCGTATTCCAGAGCGGCTCGAGGATGCCCGGGTCGCGCTGGTCCACGCAGTTGATCTCGGAGGCCCAGCGGCCCGTCTCCAGCTCCTCGCGAGTCTGTGTGTTCATCGGGAAGCCGGGCCGCGGAACGACCGCGGGCGGCGTGCTCGGGACGTTTCCGGGGGGGCTCGGCGCGTAGAGCAGGACGCGGTCCACGTTTTCGGGGTGAAGGCCGGCGTAGCCGCCTGCGCGCGGGCCGCCCGCCGACCAGCCGACGAGGTGGACCTTCTCGACGTTGCGAATGCGCTTGATGTACTCGACCGCCGTGTGGATCTCGTCCCAGTCGGACTGGCTAGTCGTGAGCGTGAAGGGATACGAGTGCGGGCACGGCGCGCTCAGCGGGTTCGGGATGAGGAGCGGCTGATCCGCCGGGTTCATGTTGCACGGATCGTCCATCGTCAGCCTGGGCGACCGCCCGTAGCCCGTGTGGTCCAAGCTAAACGTATCGAAGCCGGCCTTGGCCAGGTAGGCCATCCAGTTGTAGTCTTTATAGTCCAGGTCATAGTCCGGCACACTCGGCACGGTGCCACCGTGGATGAAGAGCACGACCTTTCCGGTCGCCTCCGTGCTGCGGAGCGTATGGTTGAGCCCCGCCGCCACCCGCTCGCGCATGAAGAGATCGACCACCTGCCCGGCGTTGACCGGCACGGTCGAGACGTGGCGCACGTAGTGGTCGAGTCTCAGGATGTTGTCGTCTTTTGCGACGGCGGGTCCGACGGCCAGAACCAGGGCCGCCGCTGCGGCCGCCAGTCGTGTCGCCCAGGTCAAGGTCATTCCGGTCGCCGTCTTGGCCGGGTTGATTTCGCTGATTTGATAAGGCATGAGGGCATTCCTCCTCTTGAACAGGACCCTGCGGTCGTGCAGTTCAGATTCGCAATGGCAGCCGCGACGGCATGAACATACCGAGTCCAACCAGTCCTGGCATGCCACCTCTTCGTGGCGGACCCGGCAGTATTAACACAGAGAGTGTCCGGCATTTATTGGAATCGCTCATCTATTGTTCGCCGTTGGATATGAATATCTTTGCGTCCTGCCGTCACAAAGCCGCCTCAACATGCAGGGCACAGACGCCCTCGGGACCGGGATGACCTGCGCCATCTGGGGTCCGTGGGAGCCCGGCCCGCTTTGATCCGGGCGAAAGGCCCGTGCGCGCCGGCCCGCAACAGGAATCCCTGGGTGACGATTTTGGCGGTGGTCCACGTCGCCGTCTCTTCAACGCCGCGCAGGATGTAAAGCAGCCACGCTTTTCAGGCGCCCTCTCGCGTGACCGCCAAGAGCAAGCGGTAGTAGTCAGACTCGTTGTTGATGATGTAGCGGCTGAGATTGAGGATCGGCAGCGTGAGCAACCCCGATTCGACGGAGAACAGGCAATTCAGGACACGGCCAGCACGGCCGTTGCCGTCGGTGAAGGGGTGAATCGCCTCGAACTGGCAATGCGCCGCGGCCATGCGGATCAAAGGATCGAGCAATTGTTCGTCCTTCAGGAAGCGTCCCCAGTTGGCGAGCAGATCACGCAGGAGTGCTTCACCCTCGGGCTGGGTGAACAACGGCCTCCCCCGAGGCATCGTTGGCGAGCCCGGATGTAGACATAGCGGTTCAGCTCGGTAAAGGTCTGTGGCTCGGTCGAGACGCGCCAGGTGCAGGGCAAGATCGTGCTCCTGCCCCGAGCGGACGGGCCGCCTTAGAGCTGAATCCTGTCACTGCGGATGCCGCAGATCGCGCTGCACGAGCGCGAGCACGGCACCGATCGCGAGCAGCCCGGCGGAGGCCGCAAGCCCGATCTGCAATGAGCCCGAGCGATCGGCGAGCCAGCCGATCGCCACCGGCCCCGCGATCTGCCCGGCGGCGAACACGACGGTGAAGGTGGCGATGGCCGATCCCCAGGCCGGACTGGGCAGGGCGCGCTTGATGAAGCTGCCGACCGATGACGGCGCGCTGAACATCGCGACGCCGAACAGCGCCGCCGACAGCAGCAGCGCCGCGGGTTGCGTCGAGGCGAGCGGCAGCACGGCGCCGGCAGCGAGCACCGCCATGACCGCGGCAAGCGGCCGGCCACCGGGCCAGTGCTCGGCGGGCTTGCGCCACACCAGCGGCGCAAGCAGCGTCGCGAGCCCCAGAACGAACCACACCGCGATCACCGTCGCGGTGCTCGCGCCATTGAGGCGCATCCACTCGATGACGAAGGTCATGAAGCCGATGTAGCCGAGCGCGAACATGGCGTAGGCGGCAAGCTCGGCGGCGAACGGCCGCAACTTCCAGCGCGCCTCCCCCGGCATCTTCCCCGGCTCGGCGATGCCCCAGGCGGACCAGGCGGCAGCCACGGTCATTAACAGGCTCGCGTAGCCCATGCTGCGCCAGGCGAGCGGCCACGACGTGCTGCCTTGCGCTTCCAGCAGCAGCGGCAGCGCGACGCCCGAGAGCATCAGGCCGATGCCGCCACCGGCGAAGTAGATCGCGATCGTGGTGGTGGCGAGCTGCGGGCGCTTTGGAAAGATGTTGCCGGAGAGCGCGCCGCCGCAGATGAATACCGCGGCACCGCCCACGCCCGCCAGCACGCGCACCGCCATCAGCGCCTCGAAGTCGCGCACGAATCCGGTCGCGGTGATCGCCACAGAGGTGAGCACCATGCCCCAGCCGTAGAGCGCGCGGTTGCCCAGGCGCGCCACCAGTGCACGCGTCAGCAGTGCGCCGAACAGGTAGCCCAGGGCATTGACGGTGTTGATCGAGCCGGCCTGCGAGTAGTTCCACTGCAGGTCGCTGCGCATCGCGGGCAGGATGAGCGCGTAGGCGAAGCGCGAGAACGAGTTCGATACCGCCGGGCCGAACGAGAGCAGCAACGCAACCAGCAGCCCGCGCGCCAGCGTGATTGCCCGAGGATCGGTGCCCACAGGCGCCATCGTACCGATTACCGTCGGCGCTCCTGGAAGTGCCTGCGAAACGCAGGCGCGGCGCGTCCCCGCGCCTCGAGGCCGACACGGCAAAGGAGCTCAGATGAGCCTCCGCGCCGGCAAGCTCGTCGAAGTCCCGCCGCTTTCGCTGCCGGTGCGCCTACGCGTTCGCTTCGTGCGAAGCGCCAAGCAGCCCGGCGCAAGGCGACTGTTGCGTCAAACCTGGGGACTCCGATTCCACGGCATCACCTTGAGCACACGGGCGATGAAGCAACGGTCGAAAAAAGTGACCATGATCGTTCCCAGGAGAAGCAGGCCGTACATGAACAATCGCACTTCCGGCCATAGTCCGAAAAGGGTGAGGCCGAAATACGCGATTCGAACCTGGGTCGGAAACGCCGAAAAGCTCCTCTCTTGCGCCCAAAAGAAGAGGACCTGTATCCCACTGATGGCCATGACGAAGAAATAGCCCCACGTCCACCCCGCGATCGCGGCAACGATGAACGCCAGCGTCACGGCCCAGAACCACCAGCGAATGTCACGCGGACGAATCTTCAGTTCCATTGTTCCTCCGCCAAACGCGCGGCCCGGCTTCGGCAAACCGGCTTTTTGGCAACTTTCAACAGCCTTGCCAAAGCGAAGCGAGTAAATTCTGTTTACGCTTTACCGATCAAGGCGTGTTGATCCGTGTCAAAACGAGTGCAGGCCGGAGGA
>JAOTWE010000047.1 GCA_029863065.1 Betaproteobacteria bacterium | reverse complement strand
GCCTGCTCAATGCGCGCGTCGGAGCCCTTGAAGTCGTAGCGGTTCTGGATTTCCTTGTTGGCCTGCTCGAGCGCGTTCTTCACTTCCTGGGCGTTGACCTGCGAGACGATGTCGAAGGAGGGCATGGGGGAATTCTACGCGCTGCGCTAGCGGGCGTTCAGGCGCTGCAGCTCGTCGGTCCAGCGCTGCGTCATGTCGAGCAGCCAGGCGGCATCGGCCGCGTCGTCGAGCCCGGAGTAGACCGATACGCCGAGCACCTTGCCGCGCAGCAGGAGCTGCGTGGTGGTGAACAGGAGGTATTGCGGCGTGTCGCCGAAGCGGGGCGGCAGGCGCGTGCCGATGAGCAGCGACACCGCCTGCGGCTCGCGGCGCAACTCGCGCAGCAGCATGGCGCGGCCGATGGGCTGCGCACTCAGGAACGCCCCGATGTCCGCGGGCTGCGCCGCCGCGCCCAGGGTGCGCACGGACTCGGTCGCGTAATCGCGAAATCGGCTGAGGCCGACGCTGTCGCGCTCCAGCGCGCGCGGCGTCGCCAGAAGCAGGTAGCGGTGCAGCGCAGGCGAGTCGCCGCCGCTGAACAGGCGCAGGTCCGCGTCCGTCAGCGCGAAGAGCAGAATCCGGTTCGAGGCCGAGGTCAGGCTTTCGGCGAGCTCGCGCAGCCGCGGCGAGGCGAGCTCGAGCGTGTCGGCAAATCCCGGCGGCGCATCGAGCACCATGCGCTCGCCGCCGAGGCGCACCGCGAACGGCGCCGCCCAAGCTGGCGCGCCGAGTACGAGGAGCATGGCCGCGAGCCAGGTGCGCATGATGCTAGCGACGCCCCTTCCTTGCGGCGATGCGCAAGCGCAGCGCGTTCAGCCGAATGAAGCCCGCGGCATCGGCCTGGTTGTAGGCGCCGCGGTCGTCGTCGAAGGTGGCGATGCGGGGATCGAACAGCGAATCTTTCGATTTGCGGCCGGTCACCAGCACGGTGCCCTTGTAGAGCTTCACGCGCACCTTGCCGTTGACGCTCGCCTGCGAGGCGTCGATCAGGGTCTGCAGCAGCCGGCGCTCAGGGCTGAACCAGTAGCCGTTGTAGATGAGGCGCGCGTAGCGCGGCATGAGGTCGTCCTTGAGCGCCAGCACCTCGCGGTCCAGGGTGATGGACTCGATGGCGCGATGCGCGCGCAGCATGATCGTGCCACCCGGCGTCTCATAGCAGCCGCGGGACTTCATGCCGACGTAGCGGTTCTCGACGATGTCCAGGCGGCCGACGCCGTGCTTGCCGCCGAGGCGGTTGAGCTCCGCCAGCACGCGCGCCGGCGACAGCTTGCGGCCGTTCACCGCGACGATGTCGCCGCGCCGATACTCGAGCTCGACGTGCTCGGGTCGCTGCGGCGCCTTCTCCGGCGAGACCGTGATGCGCCACATGGATTCCTCGGGCGCGTAGTCCGGGTCCTCGAGGACGCCGCCCTCGTAGGAGATGTGCAGGAGATTGGCGTCCATCGAATAGGGCGCGCCGCCCTGCTTGCGCTTGTACTCCACCGGAATGCCGTGGCGGCGCGCGTAGGCAAGCAGCTTGTCGCGCGACAGCAGGTCCCACTCGCGCCACGGCGCGATGATCTTCACGTCGGGCATGAGCGCATAGGCGCCGAGCTCGAAGCGCACCTGGTCGTTGCCCTTGCCGGTGGCGCCATGGGAAATCGCGTCGGCGCCGGTGCGGCGCGCCACCTTGATCATGTTCTTGGCGATCAGCGGCCGCGCGATCGAAGTGCCGAGCAGGTATTCGCCTTCGTACACCGCGTTGGCGCGGAACATGGGAAACACGAAGTCGCGCACGAACTCCTCGCGCAGGTCCTCGATGAAGATGTTCTTCGCCTGGATGCCGAGCTTGAGCGCCTTCCTGCGCGCCGGCGCGAGCTCCTCGCCCTGGCCGATGTCGGCGGTAAAGGTCACTACCTCGCAGCCGTACACGTCCTGCAGCCACTTGAGGATCACGGACGTATCCAGCCCGCCCGAGTAGGCGAGCACCACCTTGCTGACCTTGCCCGGCTTCATTTCCTGTTCACCGTTTTCACCTTTCCCAGCACCAGAAATTCCAGCAGCGCCTTTTGCGTGTGCAGCCGGTTCTCGGCCTCGTCCCAGACCGCGCTCTGCGGCCCGTCGATCACCGCGGCGGCCACCTCCTCGCCGCGATGGGCCGGCAGGCAGTGCATGAACAGCGCGTTCTTCTTCGCCGCCTTCATCATCTCGGCATCGACCTGCCAGTCCTGGAAGTCGCGCCGGCGCTCCTCGTTCTCGGCCTCGAAGCCCATGCTGGTCCAGACGTCGGTGGTGACGAGGTCGGCGCCCCTGGCGGCCTGCATCGGGTCGAGGAATTCCTCGTAATTGTCCGTGCCGTACAGGCCGGCGCGCTCGGGTTCCACCTCGTAGCCGGGCGGCGTGGAGACGTGGACGTTGAAATCCAGCACTTCCGCCGCCTGCAGCCAGGTGTTGCAGACGTTGTTCGAGTCGCCGATCCAGGCCACCGTCTTGCCTTTGATCGCGCCGCGCTGCTCGACGAAGGTGAAGATGTCGGCCAGCACCTGGCACGGATGGTACTCGTTGGTCAGGCCGTTGATCACCGGCACGCGCGAGTGCGCGGCAAAACGCTCGATGACCTCCTGCTCGAAAGTGCGGATCATGACGACGTCGCACATGCGCGAGATCACCTGCGCCGCGTCCTCCACCGGCTCGCCGCGGCCGAGCTGCGAATCGCGCGTGCTGAGGAAGATGGCGGCGCCCCCCAGCTGGTGCATGCCGGCCTCGAAGGACAGGCGGGTGCGCGTCGACTGCTTCTCGAAAATCATCACCAGGGTGCGGTCCTCCAGCGGCCAGTAGCGCCTGTAGCGCTTGAACTGCTGCTTGATCCGGCGCGTGCGCGCGAACAGGTGCTCGAGCTCGGCGCGCGCGAGGTCCTTGAATTGCAGGAAATGGCGCAGCTTCGCCATGCGCGGATGCCGATCGGGCCTCAGCGCGCCGCGGCGGCGCGCGTGGCGGCGGGGACCGGGGACTGCTCGAGGAACTCGCGCACGATCGGCGCCAGGCGCTCGACCACCTGGCGGCCCTCGACCTCGCTCATGACGAGCGGCGGCAGCAGGCGGATGACGCTGTCGGCGGTGACATTCACCAACAGGCCGCGCGCGAGGGCGGTCTTCACGATGTCGCCGCAGGGCCGGTCGAGCTCGACGCCGATCATCATGCCCATGCCGCGCGCTTCAACGACCCCGGCCTGACCGGCGAGCGCGGCCACGAGCCCCTCGCGGATGGCGTCGCCCACCTTGAGCGCGTTGGCGAGCAGGTCCTCTTCCTTCATGGTGTCGAGCGTCGTCACCACCGCGCACATGGCAAGCGGGTTGCCGCCGAACGTGGAGCCGTGGTTGCCCGGCTTGAAGACGCCCTTGGCGCGCCCGCCGACGACGCAGGCGCCCACCGGCACTCCCGAGCCGAGGCCCTTGGCGAGCGGCACCACATCGGGCTGGATGCCGGCATGCTGGTACACGAACCACTTCCCGGTGCGCCCGAGGCCGCATTGCACCTCGTCCGACATGAACAACCACTCGTTGCGGTCGCAGATCTCCTTGAGGCCGCGCAGATACTCCAGGCGCGAGACATTGATTCCGCCCTCGCCCTGGATCGGCTCGACGAACACCGCCACCACGTTCTTGTTGCGTTCGGCGACCTGGCGCACGGCCTCGAGGTCGTTCAGGGGCACGCGCACGAAGCCCTGCACCAGCGGCTCGAAACCGGCCTGCACCTTGCGGCTGCCCGTGGCCGAGAGCGTGGCAAGCGAGCGTCCATGGAAGGCCTTTTCCATGACGATGATCGCCGGCTCGGCGATGCCGCGCTCGTGCCCGTACTTGCGCGCCACCTTGATCGCCGCCTCGTTCGCCTCCAGCCCCGAATTGCAGAAGAACACCTCGTCCAGCCCGGTGATGGCCGCGATGCGGTCGGCGGCCTGCTCCTGCAGCGGGATCTGGAAAAGGTTCGAGGTATGGATGACCCGGCCGATCTGCTCGGTCAGCGCGCGCACCAGTCGCGGGTGGGCGTAGCCTAGAGTATTCACGGCGATGCCGGCGAGGGCGTCGAGGTACTGCTTGCCTGCCTCGTCGTACAGCCACACGCCCTGGCCGCGCACGAACGCGACCGGCAAGCGGGCGTAGGTGTTCATGACGTGGCTCATGGCGCCTCCAAACGTGTAGGCCAATGAAAAACGGCGGCCCAAGCCGCCGTTTTCAGGATGTTAAAGGGCTAGCCGATGCGGTGCAAGCCGCGCTCCTCGGCGGGCCTGAGCACGCGCACGCAGGGCTGGTAGCCCTCGTGGACCACGCCGTGAATTTCCATGCGCTTTTGCGAGCGCAGCAGGCTGGCGAGGTACTCGGCGATCTCGCGGGTGATGACCTGCCCGGGCACCAGCACCGGGATGCCGGGCGGGTAGGGCACCACCTGGTCGGCGCACACGCGCCGCGCCAGTGCCCGATTGACGCGCTCCTTGTCGTCGAACACCGGCGCCAGCTCGCCGCCGCAGTAGTAGGCGTCGCGCGGCAGGTAGCGGAGCCGGGTGAAGGCGGGGATCTCGGGCGTGCGCACCAGGCGGCGCGGCGCGCGCTTTTCGCGCGCGATGCGCATCAGCGCGTCGTACAGGCGCGAAACCTTGGAGCGCGTCGTGCCGATGGTGAGCAGCAGCGTCAGCGTGTTGAACGTGCTCTTCTCGGTCTGGATGTTGAAGCGCTCGAAGAGCACCTTTTGCAGGTCGTCGACCGTGTAGCCGCAGCCGGAGATGTCGACAGTCACCTTGGTGGGATCCAGGCGGATGCCGTCGTGCCGGAGCTCCTCGGGCAGCAGGTCCACGAGCTCCAGGCTGCGGAACACGCCCGTGGAATTGATCTGCTGGCGCAGCTCCTTGGCGAGCGCGAGCGTGCGCGAGAGCAGCTTGTAGCCCTCCATCACCGCCTGCTTGCGCGCCACGTCGAGGCTGGCGATCAGCCCGTACTGCGGGCTGGTCGAGGTGTGCATGTTGAAGTTCTCGCGAAACAGGTGCTCGCGGAAGTCGGGGTCGTTGACGTGGATCATCGACGCCTGCGAGAACGCCGACAGCACCTTGTGCGTGGACTGCGTGGCGTAGTCGGCACCGGCCTCGAGCGCCGTCGGGCGGAACTCCGGGTGAAAGCGCGCGAAGCCGTACCACGCCTCGTCGATGATCACCTTGATGTTGTTCGCGTGCGCCGCCTCGATGATCGGGGCCAAGTCGTAGCGCAGGCCGTCGTAGGTGCACGAGGTCAGGATCAGCGCCTCGGCGTCCGGGTGCCGGCGAATGGCATTCAGCACGGTCTTCTTCGGCACCGGGCCGTACAGGCCGTACTTGCGGTTGAGCGCCGAATCCAGGTAGACCGGGTGCGCGCCCGAGAGCACCACGCCGTGGTGCACGCTCTTGTGGCAGTTGCGGTCCAGCAGCAGCTTCTCGCCGGGCGCGAGCAGCGTCTGGAAGATGACCTTGTTCGCGGTCGAGGTGCCGTTGGTGGCGAAGAACGTGCGGCGCGCGCCGAACGCCTGCGCCGCCATGTGCTGCGCCTCGGCGATCACGCCTTTCGGCTCCATGAGCGAGTCGAGCATCGGCACCGACACCGACAGGTCGGCGTCGAACACGTGCTCGCCCATGAATTCGTAGAAGTCGTTCACCCAGGGGCTGCCGCGAAGCGACTCGCCGGAGGAGTGGCCCGGCGTGTGCCACTGGTCTTTTGCCATCCAGACGTAGTTCTTCAGCTGGTCGGTGAACGGGGTGCGCGCGCGCTCCTGGATCTGCGCGTTCAGGATGCGGTAGATGCCCCGGTAGTCGCGCTCCTCGCGGTAGAAGTAGCCGTCCACCGACTCGGTGAACAGCGCGTCGACCACGTCGTCCTCCTTTTCCTGCGCGATGAGGATGTAGACCGACAGCTCGGGCCGAAAGCGCGTGACGCGCTGCACGAGCTCGAGCGCCGAAACCTGCAGGCGCCGCGAACCGTTGTTCTTGCCCAGCGTATAGAGCGTGTCGTCGACCAGCACGGCCTGGATGTCGCCGTCGGCTTCGATCGCGGCGAGCGCCTCCTTGGCCGTGGTGACGCCGGAAAACGATACGCCGAGCGGGTTGTCGAGCGAGCGCGCCGCCGCGTTCAGGCCCTTGACGAACTCGCGCAATACCAGGTGCTCGTCATTGATGACGAGGATGCGGCTGACGGGCTTCGCCATAGGGGGCGCAAGTATAATCCCGCATGACTGCGAGGAATGCACCGCGCCCGGCGGGCGGCGGCGGGGTAGGGCGGCGGCGGGCCGCCCTTAGCTCATGACCTTGATGGCCTGGGCGAGGCGGCTCTTCTGGCGCGAAGCGGCGTTGCGGTGCAGGATGCCCTTGGCGGCCACGCGGTCGATGACGCTGCGCGATTTTTCCAGCGCGGCGGCCGCGGCGGCCTTGTTGCCGCCGGCGATGGCCTTCTTCACGTTCTTGATCGCGGTGCGCACTTCGGTGCGCATGGTGAAGTTGTGCGCGCGGCGCACGACGGCCTGACGGGCCGATTTGCGCGAGGATTTGATGTTGGCCATGGCCTTGATCCGGTGGCGAAAAAGGGGCGAATTCTAGCATGAACCTCCTGCGCGCGGTCGCCACCGTCAGCAGCATGACATTCCTCTCGCGCGTGCTCGGCTACGTTCGGGATTTCTTCATTGCCCGGACCTTCGACGTGGGCGCCGAGACCGACGCGTTCTTCGTCGCCTTCCGCATCCCGAACCTCCTGCGCCGCATGTTCGCCGAGGGCGCGTTCTCGCAGGCCTTCGTGCCGATCCTCTCGGAATACCGCAACCGCCAGTCCCCCGAAGAGACGCGCTCGCTGGTGGACGCGATCGGCACGATCCTGTTCCTCGCGCTGGTTGTGGCGACGGTCCTCGGCATGCTTGCCGCGCCGCTCATCGGCTACCTGTTCGCGCCGGGCTGGTACCACCAGAAGCCGGAGCAGTACGAGCTGACAGTGCAGCTCCTGCGTATCACCTTTCCCTACATCCTGTTCATCTCGCTGGTGGCGCTGGCGGCGGGCGTGCTCAACACCTGGAGCCGGTTCGCGGTGCCGGCGTTCACCCCGGTGCTGCTCAATGTCTCGTTCATCATCGCTGCGGCGTTCTTCGCCGGCCGCTTCGACCCCCCGGTGGCGGCGCTCGCCTGGGCGGTGTTTATCGGCGGCGCGCTACAGCTCGCGCTGCAGCTGCCGTTCCTCGCGCGCATCGGCATGCTGCCGCGCTGGCGGCTGGACTGGCGTCACCCGGGGCTGACCCGCGTGCGCAAACTCATGCTGCCGGCGCTCTTCGGCGTGTCGGCGAGCCAGATCTCGCTGCTCATCAACAGCATTTTTGCCTCGTTCCTCGTCACGGGCAGCGTCACGTGGCTGTACTACGCCGATCGCTTGATGGAGTTCCCGGCCGGGGTGCTCGGGGCCGCGCTCGGCACCATCCTGCTCCCAAGCCTGTCGCGCCACCACGCGAGCGGTGCCGCGGACGAGTACGGCCGCCTGCTCGACTGGGGATTGCGCATCACGCTGCTCTTGGCGCTGCCCGCGGCGGCGGCGCTCGCGGTGCTCGCCGTGCCCCTGATCACGACACTGTTTCATTACGGGCGCTTCGGTGCCGAGGACGTGTGGATGACGCGCCAGGCGCTCGTCGCCTACAGCCTGGGCCTGGTCGGCATGATCCTGGTGAAGATCCTGGCGCCGGGCTTTTATGCGCGCCAGAACGTCATGACGCCGGTGAAGATCGGCCTCGTGACGCTCGCCGCCACGCAGGTGATGAACCTCGCCTTCATCGTGCCGCTGAAGCACGCCGGCCTCGCGCTCGCCATCGGCCTGGGCGCGTGCCTGAATGCGGCGCTGCTCTACCGCAATCTGCGCCGCCAGGGCATCTACACGCCGCAGCCCGGCTGGGGCGCCTTCGGCGCGCGGGTCGCGTTCGCCGTCGCGGCGATGTCGGTGCTGCTCTACTTCGCCATGGGCCCGAGCACCTGGTGGCTGCAGGCCCTCTGGCAGCACAAAGTGGCGGCGGTGTGCGGCCTGGTCGTGCTGGGTGCCGGCGCCTATGGACTCGTCCTGCTGGCGCTCGGTTTCCACTGGCGCGACTTCGTGCGCCGCGAGGCGCCCTGATGGACGCGCCCGACCGATTCGCCGAACTGCTGGCGCGCGACGAGGCCGAGATCGACCTGGCGCGCGCCTGCCTGCTGATCGCCGCCGACGCCTATCCCGGTCTGGACGTCGACGGCTACCTGGGCGAGATTGAGCGGCTCGCAGCGCGCCTGCGGGGCCGGCTGCCCAAGGACGGCGGCCCCGAGGACCGGGTGGCGGCGCTGAACCGCTTCCTGTTCGACGACCTGGGCTACAGCGGCAACGCCGGCAACTACTACGACCCGCGCAACAGCTACCTGAACGAAGTGCTCGACCGCCGCACCGGCATCCCGATCACGCTCTCGGTCCTGTACCTTGAGATCGGGCGGCGCATCGGGCTGGACCTAGTAGGTGTGTCCTTCCCGGGGCATTTCCTCGTGCGCCTGCGCCTGCGCGGCGCCATCCTGGTTCTCGATCCGTTCTCCGGCGGCGAGGCGCAGTCGGAGGCGGATTTGCGCGAGCGCCTGCAGCGCGTGATTCCGGAGGGCGCCGCCGGCGGCGTGCCGGTGGACGCGCTGCCGCTCGACCAGTTTCTCGAGCCCGCGGGCAAGCGCCAGATTCTCGCCCGGCTGCTGCGCAACCTGAAGGGCATCTACCGTGATGCGCACAAGCCGCAGCGCCTGCTGGAGGTCCTCAACCGGATGCTGGTGGTGGCGCCCGAGGCGCACGGCGAGCTGCGCGAGCGCGGGCTGCTCTACCAGAGCATGGAGTGCTACCGCGCGGCGCTCAAGGACCTGCAGGACTATTCGGCGCTCGAACCCGAGGCGCCGGACATCGACGAGGTGCGCGCCAAGCTGGTGGAGCTATCAGCGCAGTGCGCGCGGCTGAACTGACGCCTCCGGAGTGCGGCGGAAAGCCGCTATAATTCAGCATTTTACACGCGCTGATGCAGGTCACGCACGGATCCATTGCGCCGGGGAGCAGCCGCTCCGCGCTCACCATCGGCAACTTCGACGGCGTGCACCGCGGTCATCAGGCGATGCTCGCGCGAGCGGTGGCGCGCGCCCGCGAATTGCGCCTGGATTCCTGCGTGCTGACGTTCGAGCCGCATCCGCGCGAGTTCTTCACGCCGGCGACGGCGCCGGCGCGGCTGACGCGGCTGCGCGACAAGCTGGAGCTGATGGCCGCCGCGGGCGTAGACCGGGTGCACGTCGCGCGCTTTGATGCGCGGCTTTCAGGGCTCGCCGCCGAACCCTTCGTCGAGTCTTGCCTGGTGCATGGCCTGCGCGCCGCCTGGTTGCTTGTCGGGCGGGACTTCCGCTTCGGCGCGAAACGAGGCGGCGACTTCGGCCTGCTCGAGCGGCTGGCCGGGCGCCATGGCTACGAGCTCGAGGCGATGCCGGAAGTCGCGCTGCAGGGTGAGCGCGTTTCCAGCTCGGCGGTGCGCGCGGCGCTGGCCGCCGGCGACCTGGCGGCTGCGCAGCGCCTGCTTGGCCGGCCTTACGCCATGAGCGGCCGTATCGCGCACGGTGAAAAGCTCGGGCGCGAGCTGGGCTTTCCGACGGCGAACATCCCGCTGCCGATGCGCGCGCCGCTGGCGGGCATTTTCGTCGTCGAGTGCCTGCTGGACGGCGAAACGCAGTGGCGCCAGGGCGTGGCGAGCGTGGGACGGCGGCCGACGGTGAACCCTACGGCGGCGCCGCTTCTGGAAGTACACCTGCTCGACTATGCGGCCGACATCTATCGCCGCCACCTGCAGGTGCGCTTCCTGCGCAAGTTGCGCGACGAGCAGAAATACGACGACGTGCCGGCGCTGCGCGCGGCGATCGCCGGCGACGCAGCGCGGGCCAGAACCTACTTTGCGATGAAGACGAATGCCTGACTACAAGAAGACGCTGAACCTTCCGGACACCCCGTTTCCGATGCGCGGCGATCTCGCCAAGCGCGAGCCGCAGCGCGTTGCGCAATGGCAGGACAAGGGCGTGTACCGGCGCCTGCGCGAAGTGGCGAAGGGACGGCCGAAATTCGTGCTGCACGACGGACCGCCGTACGCGAACGGCGACATCCATATCGGCACGGCGGTGAACAAGATCCTCAAGGACATCGTCGTCAAGTCCAAGTCCCTGGCCGGCTTCGACGCGCCCTACGTGCCCGGATGGGACTGCCACGGCATGCCGATCGAGGTGCAGATCGAGAAGCAGCACGGCAAGAACCTGCCGGCGGAAGAAACGCTGCGCCTGTGCCGCGCCTACGCCGCCGAGCAGATCGAGCGGCAGAAGGCGGATTTCAGGCGGCTCGGCGTGCTCGGCGACTGGGCGCGCCCCTACACCACCATGGCCCCCGGCAACGAAGCCGACGAGATGCGCGTGCTCGGCAAGCTGCTGGAAAAGGGCTACGTGTACCGGGGCCTGAAGCCGGTCAATTGGTGCTTCGACTGCGGCTCGGCGCTCGCCGAAGCCGAGGTGGAGTACGAGGACCGCAAGGACCTGGCCATCGACGTTGGATTCGCGTTCGCCGAAGCGGACAAGGTGGCGCGCGCTTTCGGCCTGGCCAGGCTTCCGGACAAGCCCGGCTACGCGGTGATCTGGACGACGACGACCTGGACGTTGCCCGGCAATCAGGCGCTCAACGTGCACCCCGAGTTCACCTATCACCTCGTGGACACGGAAAAGGGCCTGCTGATCCTCGCCGCCGATCTGCAAGCCGCGTGCCTCGAGCGCTACAAGCTGACGGGCACGACGCTCGCCGCCTGTGCGGGCCGCGCGCTGGAGAAAATTGCTTTCCGGCACCCGTTCTACGATCGGCTGGCGCCGGTCTACCTCGGCGACTACGTCACCCTCGACACCGGCACGGGCATCGTGCACTCGGCGCCCGCCTACGGCGTCGAGGACTTCGACTCCTGCCGTCGCTACGGCATGCGGGACGCGGAGATCCTCACCCCGGTGATGGGCGACGGCAGGTTCGCGCCGTCGCTGCCCTTGTTCGGCGGGCAGTCGATCTGGGACGCGAACGGCGCCATCGTCAGGACGCTCGCCGAGCGCGGCGTGCTGCTGGCGAAGGAGAACTACACGCACAGCTACATGCACTGCTGGCGGCACAAGACGCCGGTGATCCTGCGCGCCACTACGCAGTGGTTCGCGGGCATGGAGCAGGTTCCGGGGTTCGGCGGCACGAAGCCCGCGCAGACGCTGCGCGCCACCGCGCTGCGCGGCATCGAACAGACGCAGTTCTTCCCCGCCTGGGGCCAGGCACGGCTGCACGGCATGATCGCCAGCCGCCCCGACTGGACGCTGTCGCGCCAGCGCCAATGGGGCACGCCGATGCCGTTCTTCCTGCACAAGGAAACCGGCCAGCCGCACCCGCGCACGCTCGAGCTCTTCGAGGAGGTCGCCCAGCGCGTGCAACAGGCCGGCATCGAGGCCTGGCACACGCTGAAGACCGAGGAGCTGCTCGGTGCCGAGGCCGCGCAGTATGAAAAGAGCCGCGACACGCTGGATGTCTGGTTCGATTCCGGCTCGACGCACCAGACCGTGCTGCGCGGCTCGCACGCCGAGCTCGGCTTTCCCGCCGACATGTACCTCGAGGGCTCCGACCAGCATCGCGGCTGGTTCCATTCGTCGCTCCTCGTGTCGTGCATGCTGAACGGCACGCCGCCTTACAGGTCGCTCCTCACGCACGGGTTCGTGGTCGACGGCGAAGGCCGCAAGATGTCGAAGTCCAAGGGCAACACCGTGGCGCCGCAGGAGGTTTCCAACACGCTGGGCGCCGAGATCCTGCGCCTATGGGTCGCCTCGACCGACTATTCGGGCGAGCTTTCGATCTCCAACGAGATCCTGAAGCGCGTGGTGGAGAGCTACCGGCGCATCCGCAACACGCTGCGGTTTCTGCTCGCCAACATTTCCGATTTCGACGCTGCGCAGCATGCCGTGCCCGTCGCGCAGATGCTGGAGATCGACCGCTACGCGCTCGCCGTGACCGCGCGGTTGCAGGCAGAGGCGGCCGAGGACTACGCGCGCTACCAGTTCCACCTCGTGGCGCAGAAGCTGCTGGCATTTTGCGCCGAGGACCTGGGGGCGTTCTACCTCGACATCCTCAAGGATCGCCTGTACACGTGCGGCGCGCAGTCGGCGCCGCGGCGCTCGGCGCAGACCGCGCTGTGGCACGTCACCCACGCCCTGGTGCGGCTGATGGCGCCGATCCTGTCGTTCACGGCGGAGGAAGCCTGGCAGACCCTCCCCCCCGGTGACCCGAACGACAGCGTCTTCCTGCAAACGCTGCATGAGCTGCCGCTGATCGAAGACGCACCGGCGCTGCTGGCGCGCTGGGACCGGCTGCGGGCACTGCGCGCGCCGGTGCAAAAGAGCATCGAGGATCTCCGGGCCGCGGGCAGGGTCGGCTCCTCGCTGCAGGTCGAAGCCGACCTGCACGTCAACGGCACCGATCACGAGCTGCTGGCGAGCCTCGGCGAGGACCTGAGGTTCGTGCTGCTGACATCCGCTGCGCGCGTGCACCACGGCGACGGCGAGCCGCGCGTGGAAGTCGCGCCCAGCACGCACGCCAAGTGCGACCGCTGCTGGCACTACCGCCCCGACGTCAACGGCGCCGGCCTGTGCGGGCGCTGCGAGACGAACTTGCACGGCAACGGTGAATCGCGTCGGCACGCCTAGGGCCTGGCCCTGGTTCCTGGCGGCGGCGGGCGTCGTGCTCGTCGATCGCCTGACCAAGTGGCTGATGCTCGGCTGGCTGCAAGCGGGCGAATCCTACGAAGTCACGCGGTTCTTCAATCTGGTGGTGGTGTTCAACCGCGGCGCCGCGTTCAGCTTCCTGGCGAACGCGCCCGGCTGGCAAACCCCGTTCTTCGCCGGCGTGGCGCTCCTCGCCGCGGCGGTGGTGAGCTGGATGCTGTGGCGGCATCCCGCGCGCAGGCTCCTGTGCAGCGGGCTCGCGCTCATCCTGGGCGGAGCGCTCGGCAATCTCTGGGACCGCCTCGCCTGGGGCGCGGTCGCCGACTTCCTCGATTTCCACGCTTTCGGCTGGCATTGGCCGGCGTTCAATGTCGCCGACTCGGCGATCACGGTGGGCGCGGCGATCCTGATCGCCGAAGGCTTCGTGCACAGGGACTAGAATGGCGCCCGTGGAAGTGCTGCTCGCCAATCCGCGCGGATTCTGCGCCGGCGTCGAGCGCGCCATCGACATCGTCGAGCGCGCGCTCGAGCAGATCGGCGCGCCGATCTACGTGCGCCACGAGATCGTGCACAACACGGCCGTGGTGGCGGACCTGCGCGCCAAGGGCGCGGTGTTCGTCGAGGAGCTGGACGAGATCCCGGCCGGCGCCACGGTCATCTTCAGCGCGCACGGGGTGTCGAAGGCGGTGCGCGCCGACGCCGAGGGCCGCGGGCTCAAGGTATTCGACGCCACCTGCCCCCTGGTCACCAAGGTGCACGTCGAGGTGGCGAAGATGCTGCGCGAAGGCTACGACATCGTCATGATCGGCCATCGCGGCCATCCCGAGGCCGAAGGCACGATGGGCCAGGCGACGCAGGGCATGCACCTGGTCGAGACGCTGGCGGATGTGGCGCGGCTCGAAGTGCGCGCGGGCGCGAAGCTCGCCTATGTGACGCAGACCACGCTGTCGGTGGATGATGCCCGGGCCATCGTCGCCGCGCTCAAGGTGCGCTACCCGCAGATCCGCGGCCCGAAGCGGGACGACATCTGCTACGCCACGCAGAACCGCCAGGACGCGGTGAAGTTCATGACGCCGCAATGCGACGTGGTGATCGTGGTCGGCTCGCCCAACAGCTCCAACTCCAATCGCCTGCGCGAAGTGGCCGAGAACATGGGCACGGATGCCCACATGGTGGATTCGGCTGCCGACCTGCGCGCGCAATGGGTCGCCGGCCGGCGCCGCGTCGGCGTCAGCGCCGGCGCCTCGGCGCCGGAAGTGCTGGTGCAGGAAGTCGTGGCGCGGCTGAGGGAGCTTGGCGCCGCGAGCGTGCGCCAGCTCGACGGCATCACCGAAGGCGTGGTGTTCACGCTGCCGCGCGAGCTTGCGCGGCGCTAGCGCCTTTGGCGGCGCCGGCTAGTCGCCAGGTTCCGGCCGGTCTGCCCTGGGATCGAAGACGACGTCCACGATCTTCTGGCTTCTTACCGGCAGCCCGCCGATGCGGGCCGCCCGGTAGCGCATCCCGCGTAGCGCCTCCAGCGCTGCCGCCTCGAACACGCCGGCCACGGGCGCGGCCTCCAGAATTTCGATCTTGTCTACGCTGCCGTCGGCGCCGATGAAGATGCGCGCCCGGACCCTGCCGGCGAGACGCGAGACATAGGCACCTTCCGGGATGACCAGTGCGGCACGCGAGACCAGTACCGCCGGAAAGTCCACATCCGACTTGCGGAAATACTGATCAGCCGCGGGAATCCTCCTCCCAGCCGACTTTGGACCGGAGTCCGGTCCCGGTTGCGGTAGGGCAACTTTCGCCAGCTGGTCGGCGACCCCGCTGACTGTGGGTTCGTCGCCTGGCAATCTGACCCACAGTTCCTGCTGAAGCCGGTGGCCGCCGCGACCCGGCGCCGCGTCCAGCGCGAGTACCGCGATCACGTGCAAGCTCGCCGAGAGAACGAGCGCGAATAACAGCGTTCTTTCCCACTCCTGCATGGCGGGCCGCCCTGGTCGTGCCGGAGCCGGTTACTCCACTTCCTTGTACCAGTACACGCGAGTGCGCCTTTCCAGCGTCAATCCCGGTGGCGACTGGACCGAGGTTCCGGATATGACCCCCTGGTAGCGCTTGCCGCCGATCTCGACGACGACGGGCACGGGCGAAGGCAGGTAGCCGCCCCCCGAATGCTTGGTGGCCCGGTCCGCCACGCTGATTGTGCCGGACGCATTCAGGTCCAGCGTGGCGGCTGCATCCGAGAAGTTCACCAAGTACTCGCGCGCGATCCCCAGATTCGACCCGCAGCTGCCGCCTCCTGCAGTGGCGCTCGGCTGGTTGGTATTGAAGAACGTCGTCCCGGATACCGTCGTCGCGCTTGAAACCACCTTCTCGCCGGA
>JAOTWE010000278.1 GCA_029863065.1 Betaproteobacteria bacterium | reverse complement strand
GTGCACGATGAAGGCGTACAGCGCAAGTGCGGCGATCGCCGCCCAGGCGACGATTTCGGCGGAATCGAACCAGTCGGCGCGCTCGCCGCGGTCGAGCATCAGCTGCGCGGCGGCCAGCGAGGTTGACAGCAGCAGAAAGCCCAGCCAGTCGAGGCGCGCCTTCCTCGGCGCCTCGCGATCGCGGATGAAGGCGAGCGTGCCGAGCAGCGCGAGCAGCGCGAACGGCACGATCATGTAGAACACCCAGCGCCAGTTGTAGGTCTCGGCGAGCCAGCCGCCCGCCACCGGTCCGACGATCGGCCCGAGCACCGAGCCCATGCCGAAGATCGCGATCACCGCGCCATGCTGGCGCCGGTCGTAGGTGTCGAGCACGATCGCCTGCGATACCGGCACCAGCGGTGCACCGAAGGCGCCCTGGAGAACACGGAACAGCACCAGCTCGGTGAGCGAATCGGCCATGCCGCAGCCCAGCGACGCGGCGGCGAAGCCGATGACGCAGGCATTGCACAGCGTGCGCTGGCCGAAGCGCGCAACCAGCCAGCCGGCGAGCGGCGTCATGATCGCGGTGGCGACGATGTTCGAGGTCACCACCCAGGCGATCTGGTCGGGCGCGGCGGACAGCGCACCCTGCATCTGCGGCAGCGAGACGTTGGCGATGGTGACCGTCATCGCGTAAAGGAAGGTGACCGCGGTGCAGGTCGCGAGCACCATCGCCCGCTCGAGCGCCGCGCCCGGGCCCTGGGCTTGTGAAAGTGGTACTGCTGGCGCGCTCACGGGACGAGCGGAGCGTTCAGCGGCCGAATACGCTGAGCAGCCCCGGCAGGCCGCGCCTGAGCCCGGTGTCGACGCTGACGCTGACCGTCATGCCGGCGCGCAGCACGGGGCGCGCGGCGGCGTTCTCCGCCGCCGGCTCGATTTCAAGCCGTACGGGAATGCGCTGCACGATCTTGACCCAGTTGCCGGTCGCGTTCTGCGGCGGCAGCAGCGCGAACTCGGCTCCGGTGGCCGGGGCGATGGTGCCGATGCGGGCCGGCCACTCGACGTCCGGATAGGCGTCGGCGATGACGCGCGCCGGCTGCCCGACGCGCATGTGGGTGAGCTGCGTTTCCTTGAAATTGGCTTCGATCCAGCGCTCGCCCGCCTGGATCAGGCTGAACACGGCAGCACCGCGCGTCACGTGCTCGCCGGGCTGCAACTTCAGATTGCTCACCGTGCCCGCGGCGGGGGCATGAACGCGCGTGCGCGCCAGGTCCAGCGCCGCGGCGTCGCGCGTGGCCTGGGCCTCGAGCACTCGCGGATGACGCGCGGCCGGCAGCTGCGGGTCGCCGGCGAGGCCCGCCAGCACGCGCGCCACGCGTTCCCGGACCGAGACGAGGCGCGCGCGCGCCGCATCCAGGTTGTAGCGCGCCTCGTCGTAGGCTTCTTCGCGCACCATGCCGCGTTCCTTGAGGCGCCGCTGCCGTTCGAGCTGCACGGCGAGATAGCGGATACGCTCCTCGGACTCGGCAGCCTCGGCAAGCGCCACGCGATATTCGGCGCGCAGCGTCTCGACTTCGGCGCGCATGTTCGCCAGCAGCGCGTCGGCGCGCGCCACCGCCACTTCGAATGGCGCTGCGTCGATGCGAAACAGCAGCTGCCCGGCTGCTACCGCTTGGTTGTCGCGCACCGCCACCTCCGCCACCCGTCCGGCAACTTCCGCGCTCACCGCGATGATGTGCGCCTTCACATAGGCGTTGTCGGTTTCGACGGTGCCGCCGCCCTCGGCGTAGTAATGCAGAGCGGCAACCGCCGCAGCGAGCGGCACGCCGAGCAAAAGCAGTGCGCGCGTAAGACCGCGCGCGCGGCGCGGCAGGCTCATCGGAGCCTCCGGCGCACGGCATTTTCCGGTCGTGGGGACGCTTGTCCGCGCAATAGATTCGCCTTGACCGTGAGCAGCGTGTCGACGAAGCCCTCGCGCTCGGCGGCGCTCAGGCCGGCCAGCGCGTCGCGCCGCAGCTCGGCCGCGATCGCGCGCATGGTACGCAGCGCCGGCTCGACCTCTTCGGTGAGATGCACGCGCCAGATGCGCCGGTCGCGCGCATCGTGCTCGCGGCGTATCCAGCGCTTGGCCTCCAGGCGATCGAGCAGCCGGCCGAGCGTCGGTTTCTCGATCTCGAGGATTTCGGCGAGCTCGGTCTGGCTGACCCCGTCGCCGCGGAACAGGTGCGTGAGCACCCACCATTGCGCCCGCGTCAGGCCCAGCTTGCGGATGCGCCGGTCGTAGACCGTGCGCAGCAGCCGCGCGACGTCGTTCAGCAGGAAGCCGAAATTGCGCGACAAATCCTCGCGAAGCATGCCGGCATAATAGTTGCGTAGCTTACGATAAGCAAGGCAAGGAAACCGGGGCGGGCGAGCGAGGGGTCGGCCCGGTATGATGGCGGCAACGTTGCAGGGCACCATTGGGGAGGGCCATCCGACATGCGCGGCGCAGTATTCCTGGGTAATCGCAAGATCGAAATCCGCAACTTTCCCGACCCGACGCCAGGTGCGGGCGAAGTGGTGCTGCGCATGCGCGCGTCGGGCATGTGCGGCAGCGACCTCAAGTTCTACCGCTCGCCGCCGGGCGAGGCGCAGAAAGCGCTCGGCCTCGGCGGCGACGCCGACCCGTTCATCGCCGGCCACGAGCCCTGCGGCGAAGTGGTGGCGCGCGGCGCGGGCGTTTCCGAGCGCGAGGCGCCGACCGGGCAGCGCGTGATGGACCATCACTATGCGGGCTGCGGCGTGTGCAGGCACTGCCGGCTCGGCTGGTCGCAGCTGTGCCGCGCAGGGATTACGGTCTACGGCGTCACGGCGCACGGCGGGCACGCGGAATACCTGAAGGTGCCGGTGAGGACCATCGTTCCGCTGCCCGAGGAACTGTCGTTTGCCGAAGGCGCCGCGGTCGCCTGCGGCACCGGCACCGCCTATGCGGCGCTACGCCGCATGCATCTCGCTGGCGGCTCGACCCTCGCCGTGTTCGGGCAGGGGCCGGTCGGCATCAGCGCGACGCTGCTCGGCACGAAGATGGGTGCGCGCGTCATCGCAGTGGAATCGAACCCCGAGCGGCTGGCGCTCGCGAAACAGTACGGCGCGGACGCGGTCGTGGACGCATCGAAGGCGGACGCGGACCAGGCGCTCAAGGACCTGACGCGCGGCGAGGGCGTGGACCTGGCGCTCGATTGCACCGGCGTCGCCGCCGCGCGGCTCGCCGCGGTACGCTCGGCAAAGACCTGGGGCACGGTGTGCTTCGTGGGCGAGGGCGGCGATGTGACGCTGGATGTCTCGCGCGACATGCTGCGCAAGCAACTGACGCTCGTCGGCTCCTGGACCTTCAGCGCCATGGGCATGGGCGAGTGCGCGCGCTTTGTCGCCGACAACAAGATCTCGCTCGAGCGCATCTTCACCCACCGCTGGAAGCTCGACCAGGCCGACGAAGCCTACCGCCTCTTCGACCAGCAGTCCTCGGGCAAAGGCGTAATTGAACTTAAATAGAATTTAAATAGGGACAGAC
>JAOTWE010000277.1 GCA_029863065.1 Betaproteobacteria bacterium | reverse complement strand
GGTGCATGCGCGCGAGGGTGTCATCGACCCGGTGTCCAAGCGCGTCTCGGAGGAGCACTACAAGCCGATCGGGCGCTTGTTCGCCAACCGCTACTGCACCACGCGGCAGCGGTTCAATCTGCCGGGGAAATTACCGGACTAGTTCTCCCATCCAGAAAGTCAGTCCAAGCGATCTACTCCCTAGATAGCGCTCTGCGCTAAACGGCAGCTTTCGACCCGTAACGGACGCTCCGCCTGCCTACTCCAGCAAACCCACCTTGCGTAGAAGACCTTCCAGGCGCGCTTTCACCTCCGGACTGCCCTGCGTTTTCAGGTGCAGCTTCATGAAGGAGGAATGCGGCTCGATGCGCAGCATCTCCTTGGCGTGCGCCTTGGCCTCCTCCATCTGCCCGGCGCCCGCCAGCGCGATTGTGAGATGGAAGCGGCACTCGATGTTCTCCGGCAGGCGTTTGACGCACTCGCGCGCAGGCGGGAGCGCTTCCTCGTAGCGCGCCATGTGGTTGTAGGAAGCGGAGAGCGGCATGTAGAACCAACCGGGCGGAAACGGGCTCAGCCGGAAGGCCTTCTCCGTCACCACCAACCCTTCCTCCGGGAATCCCGCATCGTTGAAGATCAGCCCAGCCAGCCCGAGGAACACCACACTGTTGGGGTCGCGCTGGAGCGCTATCTTGATGTATTTCCTCGAACTGACGGTGTCACCCTTGTCGTTGTGCAGCTTCGCGAGGAGGGCGTACGGGTCGCCACTTTCGGGGTAGCGTTCCAGCACCCTTTTTGCGATCGCCATGCCCTCCTGCCACGTTTTCTCCGGATCCTCCGTGTACTTGAAGAACGCCTGATTCCGGTAATTCCATCCCAGATTGACCAGCGCCCGGAGGTAGTTGGGATCCAGCTCCAGCGCCTGCATGAAATACTTCTTCGACTCCGCAAATCCCTCCTTCGTGAACTTGAGGTGAAACTTCCGGCCTTCGTAGTACAATTTGTAAGCCCTCAAGTTTGTAGTACCCCCATTCTTGCGGGCGTGCAATTGGCCGGCCAGCCTCACTTCCATCTTCTGCACGACGCTGAGGGTGATTTCGTCCTGGAGCGCGAAGAAATCGCTCACCGGCAGGTCCCAGCTTTCCGCCCAAACATGGTCTCCGCTGGTCGCGTCGATCAACTGCGCAGTAATGCGCATGCGGTCCCCGGACTTGCGCACGCTGCCCTCCAGCACATAGCGCACGCCAAGTTCCTTGCCGATCTGGCGCACATCCACGGACTTGTCCCGGTACCGGTTGGTGGAGGTATGCGAGATCACCATAACATCAGGAAGATGCGACAGGTTGGTGATGAGGTCTTCCGTGAGGCCGTCGCTGAAATACTGCTGCTCCGCGTCCCCGCTCATGTTCTTGAAGGGCAGGACGGCGATGGAAGGACGGTTGGGCAAGGGGATGCCGGTGGCCCGTTGGAAGGCGGCGCTTTCCGATTCGGCGGCCGGTTGCAGGTATTTCCACGTACCCAGTCCCGCAAAGGTCAGTATCAACGCTGCCGCAGCAAGGCCTCTGCGGAAATACACCTGCTTCGAAGTCCCGCTCGCGTTCGCGAATGGAGGCGCGGAATTGGAGGGCCTGTCTGGCTGCGGCATCGGGATCTCGCCGCGGGCGGGTGAAGTAGCGGTGGATGCAGTGCTCGCCGGGGCTGGGTCCGGCGAACCGGTCGTCGCTCCCGACTGCGTGGCGGCGAGTGTTTCTTCGCCGCGCTCGCGTACCTCCATGACAAACCGATAACCGCGCCCCGGAACCGTTGCCACCGCCTGCGGCCCCAGCAGCTTGCGCAGCGCCGAGATCTGCACGGTCAGGTTGTTCTCTTCGACCACCAAGCCGGGCCAAATCTGCGCCATCAGCTCATTTTTGGTGACCACCCGGTCGCGGTGTTCGATCAGGCACATGAGCAGGTCGAAGGCCCGTGCGCCCAGCGCGGCAGATTGGCCCTCGACGAGCACACGGCGTTCGTCGGGCCGAACCTCACATTCCCCTACGATGTAGCAGTGGGCCATGCGTCCCCCTCCCCGCCATTCATCGCCGCTCCCTCCATGGCGCCCCCTCGATGGCGCCCCCGTGCTTGGCCTAACTGTAGTCGGATTGATCGATTTTTGGAACGATTAGCCAGCCCTTAGGGACGGTTACGAGCGCTTAAGGACAAGCTGTTTCCGCGTGGAACACAGTCGACCCATCGACAAGGCATCTCGGCGCTCGACCAAGCTGGCAGGCGGGTCTGGATCGCAGTCCAGGCGCAGGGGTTGTTTCCGCAGCCGTGACCGGTCCCACACCGTGCCTCCACAGCATGGGCGAGCGCGTTGCCGTCGTGGCGTCCCGAACCCGCGGGATGGACGACGCGACGATCTTCGACCCGCGGGTACAGGAGGAGACATGCATACCGGAATCAATGCAACGTTCGTTCGCTTGGCTTGCGCATGCGCTCCGGTTCTGTCCATGCTCGCTGCGTCCGCCGCGCTCGCGCAGGCCGCGCCGCGCGCGGAGGTCGCGTCGCCCGATGTCTACAAGGTCGCGGCACAGAACGACAAGTACCGGATCCTCGTCATGACCTGGCAGCCGGGGCAGCGTGACCAGTGGCACTCGCATCCTGTGGCTGCCGTGTATTTCATAACCGACTGTGCATTAAGGGGCCACTATCCCGATGGCAAGACCCGCGAGGCGAAGCCGAACGCGGGTGCCGGCCGCGTTCAGCCCGTGGTCGAGTCCCACTGGGTGGAGAACATCGGCAACTCGGAGTGTCGAGCGGTGATGTTTGAGGAGAAGTAGGAGAAGGATAGGAATTTCCTTCCCGTTTTTGCCGTGCTATGCGAGCAGCCCCGGACTGTTCGGGGTTGGCGTGCAGAGCGTTCGGCGATCGGCCTCCATGCGGCAACAAACGCGATGGGCACTGGTGCGGACGAGTGCAACAGGTGGCCGGATGACATGGCGGCACGGCGGTCAACGCGGGCGGCGGCGCAAGCATTGAAGGAGGATTCAGCTTCCCCTGTCTCTCGCGCCTCGCTACGCAATGACGGGCGGCGGGTGGAGCATCAAGTGTATGGCCGCTTCTGGCCGATACCAGCCACTCGCAACAGCGCCCTTTGAGGGCATGTGCGATCGAGTTCGAGCCGCGCCGAATTAAAGGCGCACTTTACAGTCCCGCCCAGTTCAGCCGCACGCGCGCCAGCGCCATCGCCACCGCGGCCTGCGTCGGCTCGACCACCGGGATCCCGATCGCGTCCTGCAGGGGCTTGCGATAGCGCGCCATGCCGGCGCAGCCCATGACGACCACGTCCGCGCCGTGGGTATCGCGCAACGCCTGGCCGACCGCGACCATGCGGCCGAAGGTCTTCTTTTCGTCGGCGAGCTCGGTCACCGGCAGCCCGACCGGCAGCTCGCCCGCCATGCGCTCGGACACGCCGAGCGCGCCGACGTACCTGAGATGCCGCGCGATCGACTGCTTGAGGATGGCGATGACGCCGAACTTCTGCCCCAGGGTCAGCGCGGTAAGGATGCCGCATTCGGAAATGCCCAGCACCGGCT
>JAOTWE010000276.1 GCA_029863065.1 Betaproteobacteria bacterium | reverse complement strand
AGGGCCAGCGGCATCAGCTCCCATTCGTAGTCGCGCCCGACGAGGGAGTAGTAGGCCTGGTGTGCGACATGGCGCGCGAGGCCGTATTTCTCCGAGATGGCGAGCGATTTCATCAGGTGCCAGCCGGAAAAATTGGAGCAGCCGATGTAGCGGATCTTCCCGGCGCGCACCATGTCGTCGAGCGTTTGCAGCGTCTCCTCCACCGGCGTCAGGGCATCGAAGCCGTGCAGCTGGTAGAGGTCGATGTAGTCGGTGCCCAGGCGCCTGAGGCTGGCGTCGACCGCATTGACGAGGTGGTGTCGCGAGGAGCCGATCTGGTTGGGGTCCGGGCCGCGGCGAAAGCTGCCCTTCGTCGAGATGAGCACCTGGTCGCGCCGACCCTTCAGGGCGCGGCCGAGAATCTCCTCGGCGAGTCCGTTGGAATAGCCGTCGGCAGAGTCGAACATGTTGACCCCCGCCTCGAGACAGACGTCCACCAGCCGCGTCGCTTCGGCGACGTCGCTCGCGCCCCAGGCCTTGAAGAACTCGTTGCCGCCGCCGAAGGTGCCGGTGCCGAAGCTCAATCCGGGGACCTTGAGGCCGCAGGCCCCGAGTTGCCGGTATTCCATTTTCCGCTCCTTTATGCGAAGTCCAGCGCGCGTGCCGCCGCGCGCACGCCGCTGCGTGCCGCGGCTTCCAGCGTCGGCGGATATTCGGGATCCGTATAGTCGCCCGCCAGGAAAACGCCCGATAGCGGCGTTTCGATTGCCGGCCGCCGCAAGCCCGGCGGCACGGCGATGGTGGCGCGCTTTTCGGCGATGACCCGCGTCCATTGCGGCTCGGGGAGATCCTTCAGCGCCGCCGCCAGCTCGCGATGGCAGGTGCGCGCGAGCTCCTCCTGCGTCATCTGCTGATGATCGCCCTGCGCGCTGATGACGGCGGCCAGGCGGCCTTTCTCCCCGGTGAGCCGGCCGCGGTCGAACACCCACTGCACCAGGCCGCCGGCGAGCCCGAGCATGGGCAGGGGCAGCCTCGTCTTCGCGTCGTACTGCAGGTAGCAGGTGGTGATCGGCTGGTACTCGAATTCGGGCGCGTGGTCCGGCAGCAGCGGACGCAGCTGGTGCGGGCCGACAGCCAGAATGACCGCGCCGAATTCGCTGCGCAGCGCGCCGACGTCGCGTACTGTCGCGCCGTAACGCACCTCCGCGCCCCGCGCACGCAGCCAGTCCGCCGCCGGCTCGGGAAACAGGCGCGACAGATCGACGCGCGGCAGGATGAGATCGCTCGCCTCGGCATCGCCGGCAAGCGTGTCGCGCAGCGCGGCGAGGAAGACGTTGGCCGAGGCCAGCGCCGGCGGGGTGTTGAGCGCGGAGATGCAGATCGGTTGCCACACGTAGCGGCCGATGCGGCCTTCCTGATGGAACCGCGCGAGCAGGGCGCTCACGCTGCAGTCCTCGGCCAGCCGAAAACCGAGCCGGCGCAGCGCCAGCATGAAACGCACCGCGCCGAGCTTTTCGCCCCACGGCAGGCGGCGCGCGAGCAGGAGCCCGCCGAGCAGGCCGAAGGGCGCGGGCAGGAACAGGCGCCGCAGCGCGACGCCGTCCGCGTAGCGCAATTCGAGCGGCATGCGCAGCACCGCGTTCGCGGGGACGCCCACCGCGCGCATCAGGCCGAAGAGCGTCGCGTACGCGCCGATCAGAATGTGCTGGCCGTTGTCGAGCGTCTGACCCTGGGTAACGACGCGCCGCGCCCGGCCACCGGGCACCGGACCCGACTCGAACACGACCGCATGGGCGCCGCGCTGCACCAGCGTCACCGCCGCCGCCATGCCGGCGTAGCCGGCGCCGACCACCGCTATGCGACGAGCCACGTCTTCCAGGCGATCCAGAGCTTGCGCAGCGGCGTGAGCGACGTGCGGCTCTGCAGGACCTGGAAGCCGTCGCGTTCGATCTCGTCGAGCAGCGCGCGGTAGATCGCGGCCATGATCAGACCCGGGCGCTGCGCGCGGCGGTCGACGGCCGGCAGCGCCGCCAGCGCTTCGCCGTAGAACTTTCGCGCGCGCTCGGCTTGGAAGCGCATCAGCGCCACGAAGGCCTCGCTGTGCCGCGCCTGCAGCAGGTCGGCGGCGCCGACGCCGAACTGCTGCAGGTCGGCGATCGGCAGGTAGATTCGGTTCTGGCGCGCGTCTTCGCCGACGTCGCGGATGATGTTGGTGAGCTGGAACGCCGTGCCGAGGCTGCGCGCGTAGTCGAGGGTGCGCGCGTCGCGGTAGCCGAAGATGCCGGCGGCCAGCATACCCACCACGCCCGCGACGTGGTAGCAGTAGCGCTCGAGCGCCGCGAAATCGAGATAGCGCGACTGCGTCAGGTCCATTTCCATGCCGTCGATGATCTCGTGCAGGCGCGCGGCGGTGAGCCCGTACGCGGCGATTGCCGGCTGCAGCGCGCGCGACACCGGATGCTGCGGCTTGCCGGCGTAGAGCAGGCCCAGTTCCTGGCGCCACCAGGCAAGCTTGGTGGCGGCAAGCTGTACGTCCGCCGTTTCGTCGACCACGTCGTCGACCTCGCGGCAGAACGCGTACAACGCGGTAATGGCGCGCCGGCGCGCCTGCGGCAGGAACAGAAACGAGTAATAGAAGCTCGAGCCGCTCGCGGCCGCCTTCTGCTGGCAGTACTCGTCCGGTGTCACAGCGCCCGCGCCGCGACCAGCGGCCAGTCGAACCAGCGCAGCACGGGGCGGCGGCGGAAGACGTCGAAGCCGGCACGCTCGAGCTTTTCCAGGACGCGCAGCCCGCCCTGGATGGTGGCGCGGATCTCGAGCCCGAGGCGACCGGGAAGGCTGCGGCCGAGGGGCGCGCCCGAAAGCATCAGTTCGCGCGTGCGCCTCACCTGGAAGGCCAGCAACGAGCGCCAGGCGTCGTCGCAGCGGCCGGCGGCGATGTGCTCTTCGGTGACGCCGTGCTTTTCCATTTCATCCTGCGGCAGGTAGATGCGGCCCTTGGCGAAGTCGATGGCCGCGTCCTGCCAGAAGTTGACGAGCTGCAGCGCCGTGCAGATGGCGTCGGACTGCCGCAGCTGCGTTTCAGACGTGCGTTTGAAAAGGTGCAGGAGCAGTCGCCCGACCGGGTTGGCGGAGCGGCGGCAGTACTCGAGCAGCTCGCCGTAGTTGGCGTAGCGCGTCTTGGTCACGTCCTGGGAAAAAGCGTCGAGCAGGTCGCGGAACGGCTGCAGCGGCAGGCCGTGGTCGCGCACGATGCGCGCCACGTCGTGAAACAGGGGCGCCGCGGGCGCCGCGAGCTGCGCGCGGAAATTCTCGAGCTTGCGCAGGCGCACCGGCGGTGCGTCGTCGCCCTCGTCGGCGATGTCGTCGGCGCCGCGCGCGAAGCGGTAAATGACGGCCACCGGCGCACGCATCGGCGCCGGCAGGAGCAGCGAGGCGACGGGGAAGTTCTCGTAATGGGCGACCGGCACGCGCAGGTATAATACTTTCTTTCCATTCGCTTTTTCGCGCGAAGGTGGCGGAATTGGCAGACGCACCAGACTTAGGATCTGACGCCGCAAGGCATGAGGGTTCGAGTCC
>JAOTWE010000275.1 GCA_029863065.1 Betaproteobacteria bacterium | reverse complement strand
AGGCATGTCGGCGCGGGCGCTGGGCCGGGCCGAAGGTGTTCCGTGCCGAGGATTCTCGCTGGTTCAACCGCGCGCACCTCGAGCGCACGCACGCCTTCTACGAGCGGCACGGCGGCAAGGCGATCGTCATCGCGCGCTTCGTGCCGATCGTGCGCACCTACGTGCCGTTCGTCGCCGGCATCGGCGCCATGCCCTACGCGCGCTTTCTCACCTTCAGCGTCGCCGGCGCGCTGCTGTGGGTCGTGTCGCTCAGCGTCGCGGGCTACTGGTTCGGCAATATCCCGGCGGTGAAGAACAATCTCGCCGTCGTGATCGTCGTCATCGTCACGATTTCGGTCCTGCCGATCGCGCTCGAATTCCTGCGCGCGCGCCGGCGGCGCGCGGCGCTCTGATCAGTACCGGGCCAGCGGGCCCTGCGGGCGCGGCGGGTTCTTGGCGAAGTAGCGCTTGATACCCGCCAGCAGGGCGCGCGCCATCTTGTCCTGATAGGACTCGTCCTGCAGCCGGCGCTCCTCCTGCGGGCTGGCGAGGAACGCGGTCTCCACCAGGATCGAAGGCACGTCCGGGGCCTTGAGCACGGCGAAGCCGGCGCGCTCGACGTTCGCTTTGTGCAGGGAGTTGATCTGCCCGAGCTCGGAGAGCACTGCGCCGGCGAGCTTGCGGCTGTGGTCGTTGTTCCCGGTCTGCGAAAGGTCGACCAGCACCTGCTGGAGAATGGGATCGCGGGTGTCGAGATTCACGCCGCCAATCAGGTCGGAGTCGTTCTCCTGCTTGGCGAGCCAGGCTGCCGCCGCCGAGCTCGGACGCTGCGACAGCGTGAACACCGACGAGCCGCGCGCGTGCGGGCGGGTGAAGGCGTCGGCGTGCACCGAGACGAAAAGGTCCGCCTTCACGTCGCGCGCCTTCTTCACGCGCGCGCCGAGCGCCAGGTAGTAATCGCCGTCACGCGTGAGCACCGCGCGCATGCCGGTCTCGGCGTCGATCAGCCCCTTGAGGCGCTTGGCGATCAGCAGCGTGATTTCCTTTTCCAGCGTGCCGCGGCGGCCGCGCGCGCCGGGGTCCTCGCCGCCGTGTCCGGCGTCGATCACCACCGTGGCGAGCCGCGCCACGGACACCTTTCGCGGCGGGCCGCCGCGCCCCGCCGGCGCCCCGAGCTGGCCGTTCAGCTCGAGGAGCGCCACCAGCGGATCGGGCGGCACCAGGGGATACAGGTCGAGCACCAGGCGGTGGCCGTAATCGGCGATCGGCTTCAATGCGAACACCTGCGGCCTGACTTCCGCCTTCAGGTCGAGCACCACCCGCGTCACGCCGGGGCGGTTGGTGCCGACGCGCAGCACGGCAATGTAGGGATCTGCGGCGGCGACCTTGGACTGCAGCTCGGCGATCAGGCCATCGGCGTCCTCGGTGTTCAAGTCGAGCACCAGGCGCCCGGGGTTCTTCAGGGCGAACAGGCTGTAGTCGAGCGCCGCGCGCGACTCGAAAGTGACGCGCGTGTAATCGCGCGCTGGCCAGATGCGCGTGGCGATGACCTGCGCCTGGGCGGCGGCTATGCCGCCGAGGAAAAGCGCTGCCGTGAGTGCGCCAGCCAGGCCGCGCCGCCAGGGGTGCCCGCGCTCAGCCAGGCGCGCCGCCCGTCGCCGGCGATTTCCAGCCGGATCGCGAGATCCGCCGGCGGCAACAGTTCGCCCGCACGCTCCGGCCACTCGACGATACAAGCGGTCTGCGCGTTGAAGTACTCCCTGAATCCCGACTCCAGCCATTCGCTCCGATCTTTGAATCGATAAAAATCAAAGTGATACAAGTTTAAGCTTGAAATGACATAAAGTTCAACCAGGGGGTAGCTGGGACTCTTTACCCGGCCGGTGTGACCCAGTTCACGCAGGAGCCCCCGCACCAGGGTGGTTTTGCCCGATCCCAGCTCTCCCGATAGGTGCAGGACCCGGCCCGGCGCGAGGCCGCCGGCCAGCGCGGCGCCCAGGCGCAGCGTCGCCGGCTCGCCGGCAAGCTCGAGGCTAGACTCGGGGCCCATGGACTACGGCGCGCTCGCGGCGCAAATCAAGCGATGGGGCGGGGAGCTCGGCTTCCAGGCGGTCGGGATCGCGGATACCGACCTCGCCGCTGCGGAAAACCGGCTCGGCGAGTGGCTCGGCAAGGGCTGGCACGGCGAGATGGATTATATGGCCCGCCACGGCGCGCTCCGCGCGCGCCCGGCCGAGCTGGTGCCGGGAACGGTGCGCGTCATCAGCTGCCGCATGGACTACCTGCCGCCGGGCGCCGAGGCGGGGGAGGATCCGCTGCTCGCGCGCATCGCACGCTACGCGCGCGGCCGCGATTACCACAAGGTGGTGCGCGCGCGCCTGCAGAAGCTCTGCGACCGCATCGAGGGCGAGGCGGGGCCCTTCGGCCACCGCGTATTCGCCGATTCCGCTCCGGTGATGGAAGTGGCGCTGGCGACGAAGGCGGGCATTGGCTGGCGCGGCAAGCACACGCTGCTGCTTTCCCGCGAAGCCGGCTCGTGGTTCTTCCTCGGCGAGGTGTACACGTGCCTGCCGCTGCCGGCCGACGAGCCCGCGACCGAGCATTGCGGCAGCTGTACGAAGTGCATCGATGTCTGCCCGACGCAGGCGATCCGCGGTCCCTACCAGCTCGACGCGCGGCGCTGCATCTCGTACCTCACCATCGAGCTGAAAGGCAGCATTCCCGAGGAGTTGCGGCCGCTCGTCGGCAACCGGGTCTACGGCTGCGACGAGTGCCAGGAGGTGTGCCCTTGGAACTCGTTCGCGCGTCCGAGCGCCGAACCCGATTTTGCCGTCCGCAACGGCCTCGAGCGCGCGCAGCTGGCGGCACTGTTCGCCTGGACCGAGGAGGAGTTCGATGCGCGCCTGGCGGGCTCGCCCATCCGGCGCATCGGCTACGAGCGCTGGCTCCGGAACCTCGCCGTCGGGCTGGGCAACGCGCCCAGCGCGCCCGAGGTGACCGCGGCGCTGCGCTCGCGCGCCGACCACCCGTCCGCGCTGGTGCGCGAGCATGTTTCTTGGGCACTCTCCCAGCATGAGTGACTGGAAAGCGGATGCCCTGCTGCCCGGATTCGAGGCACTGACGCTCGAATTTCCCGACGACTACGACGGGCGCGCGGTGGCGACGCTCGTGCGCCTGCCGACGGGCAATGCGCCGCGTGGCCCGGTGCTCTACCTGCACGGTTTCGTCGACTATTTCTTCCAGCGCCACATGGCCGAGCGCTTCGCGGCCGAGGGCTACGCGTTTCATGCGCTCGACCTGCGCAAGCACGGCCGCTCGTGGCTCGGGCACCAGCACCCGTGCTTCTGCAAGGACATGACCGAGTACCACGCCGACATCACCGCGGCACTCGAGACGATCGGCGCGCCGGTGCTGCTGGCCGGGCATTCCACCGGCGGCCTGGTGTGCGCCCTGTACGCGCATCGGGGCGAACGGCGCGATGCGCTACGTGCGCTGTGGCTGAACAGCCCGTTCTTCGACTGGAAGGCAAGTCCTTTCAAGCGCGCGCAGCTCGGCATGGCGGCGATCGCCGGACGGGCGTTCCC
>JAOTWE010000274.1 GCA_029863065.1 Betaproteobacteria bacterium | reverse complement strand
CGTACGTATTCCTGGTCATCTTCCTGCTGCTCACCGGGTTCTTCACCTTCACCGTCGGCAGCTTCTTCGAGCGCGGCGAGGCGTCGCTGGTCTCGTTCTTCACCTGGCACCCGTGGCTCTACCTGTTCCTGGTGCCGGCCGCGGGCATGCGGCTGTGGTCGGAAGAGCGGCGCCTCGGCACGATGGAGCTGCTGCTCACCATGCCGATCACCACTTGGCAGGCGATCGTCGGCAAGTTCCTCGCCTCGTGGCTGTTCCTCGCGCTGGCGCTGGCGTTGACGTTCCCCGTGGTGATCACCGTGAACTACCTGGGCGACCCCGACAACGGGGTCATCGTCGCGGGCTATGTCGGTAGCCTGCTCCTTGCGGGCACCTACCTCGCAGTGAGCTGCATGACCTCGGCGATGACGCGCAACCAGGTGATCAGCTTCATCCTGTCGGTGATCATGCTGCTGTTCCTAATTCTCGCCGGCTTCACGCCGGTGACCGATCTCCTGGTGCGCTGGGCCAACCCGGTGGTGGTCGACGTGATCGCGTCGTTCTCCGTGATGACGCACTTCGAGGGGTTCCAGCGCGGCGTGCTCGACAGCCGTGACGTGGTGTTCTTTGCGTCGGTCATGGGCTTCGCGCTGTTCGTCACCGGGGTGGTCATCCGCAACCAGAGGGCGGGATAAGGGGCGCATCATGCAGAAGAAGGGTTCACAGACACTGCTCTACTCGGCTGGCGGCGTCATCCTGCTCGCCGCCATCCTGATCGCGGGCAACTTCCTCGTGGGCGCACTCAACGCGCGCGTCGACCTGACCGAGGGCAGCGTGTACACGCTCTCGCCCGGGACAAAGGCGATCCTCGGCAAGCTCGAGGCGCCGGTGAAGATCCGCTTCTATTACACCCAGGGCAGCAGCGCGGTACCGGTGGGGCTGAAGACCTTCGCCAAGCGCGTCGAGGACCTGCTTGCCGAGTACAAGGCCGCCTCCAACGGCCGGGTGACGATCGAGAAGTTCAATCCCGAGCCCGACTCGGACGCCGAGGACAGCGCCACGCTCGACGCGGTCGAGGGGCAGATGACCAACACCGGGGAGAAGTTCTACCTCGGGCTGTCGGTCTCTTTCCTCGACCAGAAAGCGGCGATCCCGGTGCTCTCGCCGGACCGCGAGCGCCTGCTCGAGTACGACATTACGCGCGCGATCACCGCGGTCGCGGCGACCAAGAAGCCGGTGGTCGGCGTGATGAGCGCACTGCCGGTGATGGGCCAGACGCTCAACCCGATGACCAAGCAGCAGCCGCGCGAGCCGTGGGTGCTCGGCAACGAGTTGAAGCGCGTGTTCGACGTGCGCAAGGTCGACATGGAAGCACCGCGCATCGACGATGACATCAAGGTGCTGCTGGTAATCCATCCGCGCAACATCACGGAAGCGACCGAGTACGCGATCGACCAGTTCGTGCTGCGCGGCGGCAAGCTGATCGCGTTCATGGATCCGTACGCCTATTTCGACCAGCAGCCCGACATGATGAACCCGCTCGGCGGCTCGCAGGCCGGGCAGTCGATGTTCTACACGCTGATGAAGGCGTGGGGCCTCGACATGAACGTGAACAAGGTCATCGCCGACATGACGTATGCCAGCGGCGCGGGCCCGCGGCTGCTGCCGACGCTGCTCTCGCTCAACAACGAGGCGCTCAACCAGGACGACGTGGTGGCGAGCCAGGTGGGCACGCTGCTCATCCCGTTTGGCGGCACGTTCTCCGGCAAGCCGGCCGAGGGCCTGACGCAAACCGTGCTCGCGCACACCTCTAAGAACTCGATGCCGGTCGACCTCATCATCGCGACGCTGTCGGGCGAGCCCTCGACCCGCGGCTTCGAGCCCTCGGGACAGGAGCAGCCAATCGCGCTGCGCCTCACCGGCAAGTTCAAGACCGCGTTCCCGAACGGCAAGCCCAAGCCGTTCGCGCCGCGCGACGAGAAAAAGGCCGAGAAGCCGAAGGCGCCGGCCAGCGAAGAGCCGCATCTCACCGAATCGGCCGGCGAGAACTCGGTGGTGCTGGTGTCCGACGTCGACATGCTGACCGACAATGCCGCGGTCGACGTCCAGGATGTGTTCGGCCAGCGGCTGATCGTGCCGCGCAACGGCAACCTGAACCTGGCGCTGAGCCTGGTCGAGCAATTCACCGGCGACCAGAATCTCATCAGCCTGCGCAGCCGCGCGGCGTTCACCCGGCCGCTCACGGTGATCCGCGACATGGAAGCGCGCGCCCAGCAGGCATTTCTCGGCAAGATCAAGGAGCTCGAGGACGACCTACAGAAAACGCAGGAGAAGCTCACCGAGCTGCAGAAAACCCGCGCCGGCGGGCAGTCGACCATCCTCACGCCCGAGCAGCAGGCGGAGATCGAGAACTTCCGCAAGAAAGCGGTGGAAACGCGCAAGGAACTGAAGGAAGTGCGCAAGAACCTGCGGGTCGAGACCGACACGCTCCAGTTTTGGACCAAGGTGGCGAACATCGCGCTGGTGCCGCTGCTGGTGGCACTGGCCGGGCTGCTGGTGGCGCTCGCCGCGCGGCGCAAGGCGCGGCTGCGGGCCGCCGCATGAATTCGAGAAGGCGAGTCTGAACGATGAACCGCAAACAGTTTCTGATGCTGGTGCTGGCGCTCTTGGTGCTGGGCGGCGCCGGGGCGGCGCTGTTCTGGCAGGACATCGCGGCTTACCGCGCGAGCGGCGCCAAGATCGGCGGCAAGCTGCTGCCCGATTTCAAGGTCGCCGACGTCACTCAGGTCAAGCTGCAGGACGCCAAGAACCAGACCACGCTCGTGCTCAAGGACCGCGGCTGGACGGTCGAGGAGCGCGGCGGCTACCCGGCGGAATTCAAGGCGATCAGCGACTTCATCCTCAAGCTGCTCGAGCTCAAGGTGACGCAGTCCGAGGCGGTCGGCGAATCGCTGTGGCCGCGAGTCGAGCTTGCCGCGCCGGGCAAGGCGGCCGAGGGCGCCGGCACGCTGGTTGAGTTCAAGGACAAGTCGGGCAAGGTGCTGGCGAGCCTGATCCTCGGCAAGAAGGTGCTGAAGAAGGATCCCCTGAACCCGCTGCCGGGCGCGCAGGACGGCGTGCCGGCGGGCCGCTACGTGCGCATGAGCGACGCTAGGGATAACGTGATCGTCGTGTCCGACCCGCTCAATGCCGGCGAAGCCACGCCCGGCAAGTGGCTCGACAAGACCTTCGTGAAGATCGACCGGGTGAAGACGCTCGCCGTCGGCCCGGAAGGCGCCGCCAACTGGAAGATCACGCGCGACGAGGAGTGGGGCCAGTGGAAGTTCGCTGGCGGCGGTGGCGAGCTTAACGGCAGCGCCGCGGTCAGCGCCGTCAACGCGCTCTCTCGCGTCGGCTTCACCGATATCGCGGTCAAGCCCGAGGACGCAGGAAAGCCGACCGTCGTCATCGCCGAGACTTTCGACAACCTGACCTATACGCTGAAGCTCGTGAAGGCCGGCGAGAATTACCGCATGAAGTTCAGCGTGGCGGGCGAGCCGCCCAAGGCGCGCGTGCCGGAGAAGGGCGAGAAGCCCGAAGACAAGGAACGGCGCGAGAAGGAGTTCGCCGAG
>JAOTWE010000273.1 GCA_029863065.1 Betaproteobacteria bacterium | reverse complement strand
CGGAACACGTCGAGCCGGACGAACTCGATCCCGGGTAGATCGGCCTGCAGCATGCCGAGGGCGAAGTCGAGGTGGTAGTTGAAGAGCTGCGACGCGCCGGTCGCGGCACCCACCGCCCCGGGGACGAGCAGGTCGAAGGCGCGGATCGCGGGCGTGAGGCCGAGATCCGGCGCATTCCAGACCAGAAATTTTCTCGCGCCGGCGGCGTACAGCGCCGCGATGTTCGCCGCGACGGAAGTGATAGCGTCCTCGATGATCGTAGTGCCGCCGGACGGGCCCGCGAGCAACGCGTCGCGCAGGTCGTTGCCGCCCATCTCGATGACGTACAGGGCATCCGGGGGAGCGACGCCGCCCACATTGCCCAGGAAGCTTCCAACCTGCAAAGCGAGGTGAAAATTATTCGCGACCTCACGCGCCCGGGCGCCGCCGACGGCGTAGTTGGAGGCCTTGGCGCTGGCGCCGCGGAACGCGGGATTCACGCTGGCCGACAGGCCGCGCGGTCCCGCGTACTGCTCGATCCAGGTGGCGCCGTTGCTGAAGTGGTGCCCGCCCTTGGCATAGGGGCGGTCCGGGACCAGGAACGGGTCCACCGACCAGTCGGGCGGGGTGTTGGTGCCGCCGACCAGGGCAAACGCGTTGCCCGGATCGGAAAGGCTGGTGCCGAACACCACGATCCGACCGAATGCCGTCTGCGCTTCGGCGGCAAGCGGAACGGCGAGCATGAATCCAAGGCAGACCGAGAGAATTCTATTTTTCTGCATGGCGTTGTCCTCCTTAGGCTCTGAAACGAAGTGAATTATGCTGGGTCCGGGCCCGCCGACGCCATCCCATGGTCATGGGGCCGCTCTTCCGGGCACGGCCAGCACGTCATTCCTCTTGCGCTTGCGGCGCGGGTTGTGGCGCCGGCTTGGCGCCCGGCTTGGCCGGCGCCGGTTTCGCCGGCGCGGTGGCGACGAACTTCCAGTCCGAGTACTTCTGTGCGCCCGCGAAGGTCGCATCGCGCAGCTTGAAGTTGGCGCGCTTGAACGTCGCTTCCTCCGACAGGCTGTGCACGCCCATGATGCCGCCGTCGGGCGCCTTGACGATGCCCCATTCGCCTTTGCCGCTCAGGGGATCGGCGTACAGCCGGCGCAGGTAACGCCGCGTTTCCGGCATGCGTGCGTCCTTGAGCAGGTCCTCGAGCGCGCGCGGATACTGCCGCTGCGGGCCCGAGAGGTAGTAGCGCAGGATCGCGCTGCGGTACTGGTGGCCGACGAACAGCAGCTCGACCTCCTTCTCTCTCTGCGCCGCGGTCTGCCACATCTCGCCTACCAGCGCCAGGCCGCCGCCGAGAATGGCGACGATGAAAAGTACCGTGAGATACGTGAAGCCGCGGCTCGCGCGCCTCACCACTGGGAATACTCCGTGCCGTCGATGCCCTTGCCGAGGGCGCCGCTTTTCACGTCGTAGACGCCGCCCTTGTCCGGATCTTCCGGCCGCACCACGATCCAGGTCGCCGAGCTCTCGGTGATCGGATCGAGCGGCACATTGCGCAGGTACTTGTCGGTCGCCAGCGCCTCGAGCGTCTCGGGGTACTTGCCGCGGTCGGCGTGGTAGCGCGAGATCGCCTCGCGCATCTGGTGCAGGTTCTCCTTGAGCACCGCTTCCTTGGATTTGTCGATGCTGCCGAAAAAGCGCGGCACGACCAGCGTCAGCAGCGTCGCGACGATGGCCATCACCACCAGCAGCTCGATGAGGGTGAATCCCCCGCGACGCATCACCAGTCCTTGTAAGGCCGGCCATTGATGCCGACGGCTGCCGAGCGCGAGTACACGTCGAACACGTCCTCGCCCTCGCGCGGGTCGTCCGGCGGGCTGGCGTAGCTGCGCAGCCCCCAGGTCTGCGCCGGGGCCGCGCCGGTATCGGCCGCGAACGGGTCCGGCGGCAGGCGACGCAGGAAATAGATGCGCGCCTTGTTCGGGTCCTTCTGGTCCTCGACGCCCTCGACCAGCTCCGCGAGCTGCCGTGGGTAGCCGGACTCGCCGACTTTCTTCTGGATGCGGCCCTCGTCGGACGCCTGCTTGTAGGAATCGATGGCTTCCCGGATGTCGCGCAGCGCGCGGCGCAGGTCCTGCTCCTTGGCGCGCTGCGTCACCAGTTCGTTGAGCGGCAGCGCGATCGAGGCGAGGACGGCGATGATCGCCACCGTGACGACGAGCTCGATCAGCGTGAAGCCGCGGCCGCGGATCATTGGGCGGGCGGCTTCATGCCTCCGAAGGGCACCTGGGTCGGCGCCGCCGGCGGCGCCGCGGGCTTGGCAGCCGGTTCATCGGTCTGCTCCGGCGTCTCCGGAAGTTGCGGCTGGAGCTGCGGCGCGATCACGACCGGCGCCGCGCCGGGGCGCGCGCCGCTCGAGGCTTCGGTGCCGGCGGCAAACTCGACCGAGCCGCCGTCGGGCCGCGCCAGCGTGCGCACCAGGCGCGGCGTGATGAGGAGCACGATCTCCGAGCGGTTATTGGTGTCCCGCGTGCTCGAGAACAGGCGTCCGGCGACCGGCAGGTCGCCCAGCCCCGGCACACGGCTCGCCGAACGGCGGTCCTCGTCGCTGATCAGGCCGGCGAGCACCTGCGTCTCGCCGTCGCGCAGTCGCAGGTTGGTGGCGGCGTTGCGCGTGCCGATCTGGTAGGTGAGGCTGCCGCCCGTGGTGCTGGTGCTGCGCACCTCGGCCACGATTCGGCTGACCTCCAGCCCGACCTTGATGCCGACCTCGTCGTCGAGCGAAATCAGCGGCTCGACTTCGAGCTTCAGGCCGACGTCGAGATACTGCACCGATTCCGACACGAAGCCGCCGGTGGCCGCCGCGGTGGTCGTGATCACCGGCACCCGGTCGCCGATGTGGATGCGCGCCTTCTCCTTGTTCTTGACGCGGATGCGCGGATTGGCGAGCACCACCGCGGCGCCGTCCGTCTGCCTCAGCCTGAACAGAAACAGCGGGTCGCTGAAACTGAGCTGCACCAGGTCGGAGCTGCGGTTGAGCCACTCCGGCAGACCGACGGTGCCGGCAACGCCCGCCGAGCCGACCAGGCCCACGGCGAGGGAATCCGGAAACTGCACGCCGAGCTCGCGCAGGAAATTGCGGTTGATTTCGAGCACCTCGACCTCGAGCATGACCTCGGGCTCGGCGAGGTCCTGCGCGGCGATCAGCCGCTCGGCGAGCCGGATCGCCGCCGGCGTGTCCTTGATCACCAGCAGGTTGATCTTCTCGTCGATGAAGATGTCGCGCGTCTTCACCAGCGTGCGGATCATGTTCGCGGTCTGCTTGACGTCGGCGTTGGCGAGGTAAAAACCCTTGACCACCAGCTCCTGGTACTCGCGCATCTTCTGCGGCGTGTGCGGGAACACGAACACCGTGGTCTCGTTCAGCACCTTGTGCGCGAGCTGGTTGGTCAGCAACACCAGGCGGATCGCCTCCTCGACGCTCGCCTCGCGCAGCGTGATGCTGGTTCTCTGGTCGGTGCGAACGTCGCGGTCGAAAACAAAACTCACCCCCGTGGCGCGCTGCAGCACCTCGAACACGTTGCGCACCGTGACGTCGCGCAGTTCGAGCGAGACCGGCTTCT
>JAOTWE010000046.1 GCA_029863065.1 Betaproteobacteria bacterium | reverse complement strand
GAGCCAGGGGCGTGCGGCGCGGCGCGTGCGGCCGCGCTTCACCAGGTCCTCGAGGATCGGCGCGAGCAGGTCCACCGGCACGAACATGTTGCCCTGGATGCTCTTCCCGCCGTGCTTTTCCTCCACCAGCAGCGAGCCGACGCCGAGCAGCTTGCCGTCGGTGCCGATCAGCGCCGAGCCGCCCCACTGCGGGTGCGCGGGCGCAGCGAACAGCGCTTCATCCAGCACGTACTCCCAGTAGCCGGCGAACTCGCGTTTGTCGAAGATCTGCGCCTTCAGGGCGTGCGCGCGCCCGCCATGCCCGGCGACGAGCACGTCGTCGCCGGTGCGCGCCGCGGCGGCCAAGCCGCGCACGAGCGACGGCGTGCCCAGGCGCCCGAGCGGCATGACCAGCCCGAAGCCGGTCTGCTGGTCGTAGGCGAGTGGGTGCCCGGCGAGCACCGCGCCCTGCGCGGTGGTGATCCAGACGCCGGTCGCCTCGGTGATCAGGTAGCCAATGGTGAGAATGAGGCCGTCGTCATTGATGACGATGCCGTTGCCCACGCGCTCGGTGCCCAGGATCTGCGCCGTGAAGGCGTCCTCGGGCACTTCGGCGCGCAGCAGCACCAGCGCGCCGAGCGCGCGCTCGAGGTCGAAGTCCCAGTCCTCCGACCGTGGCCGCAGCTCGGAGGGAAACGCCCAGTCGGAAGGATCGGTCATGAGGCTGCCATGGCTAGGCAGCCTATGTTCCGGTCCTGCCGCTGCGCGTCAAGTCCCGGTGCGCTTGACCAGAACCCCCTGCGGGCCGCGTTCCATCATGCTGATCTCGCCCGCGAGCTCCGCGCCTTCCTCGACCTTGATCTTGGCGTAGCGGATTTTGCCCGAGACCTTGCCGGTGGCATGGATGATGAGCTGCTTGCGCACGGTGAGATCGCCTTCCAGCCGGCCGTGGATCTCCGCGGTATCCACGGCGACCGTGCCGCTGAAGACGCCGTTCTGCGCGATCTGCAGCACGCGCGAATCGAGCGTCGCCTCGATGCGCCCCTCGACCACCAGGGTGTCGCAGTCGGTGACCTCGACGCCCTTCATTTTGATGTCGGGGCCGACGATAAGCTTCGCTTCCTTGCGATCCTCGGTCTTGTCTGCGGGCTTGGCGGCTTCCACGGGCGTCGCGGCCTCCGCGCCGGCAGCGGGCGGCGCCGGCGGCAACGGCGTCGGGCTGCGGAAGAACGATTCATTGCGGCGGAATAGGCTGTCTTTCTGAAGCATGGAAGTCTCCTTGGGTGGATTGTGGCCAAAGAATCCACATGCATGGTTCGTGCCTATCGTAAAGGCACCTGAAAACAGAGACTTGCGGATAGTACTCGAGCCCTTAACGTCGGCCTGCGGCGACGCGCGTAGGGCGGGCCAGAGGCCCAGCCTACGGGGAAAAGTCGCGCAGCACGCGCCCGGGCAGGCGCTGCAGGTTGCGCTCGCCGTTCACCCACACGCCGTGCAAACCCCGCGCCGGCGTCGTCAGGCGCGGATGGTCGCCGGGCAGGTCGAACACGCGCTGCTTCGCGCCGCGGCCGACCGTGCGCGGATCAAACAGCATCAAATCAGCGGCATACCCGGGCTTGAGGGCCCCGCGATTGCGGATGCCGAAGAGCTCCGCGGGCGTGCTCGTCAGCCGCCGCACCGCCTCCGGCAGGCTGAGCGCGCCGCGCTCGCGCACCCAGTGGCCGAGCAGGTGCAGGCCGAAGCCGGCGTCGTTGAAGAAGGTGAGATGGGCACCGGCGTCGGACAACGACACCAGGCTGGCGGGATGGCGCAGCATTTCGGCCACCGCCTGCTCGTCGGAATTGAGCAGCATGGCGTTGAACACCGTGTCGAGATTCTCCTCGAGCGCGAGATCGAGCATCGCATCGAGCGGATCGCGCCCGGCGGCGCGCGCCAGCTCGCCGATCGAGCGCTGCTCGCACTCCTTGCGCGCGGACGCTATGACCTCGACCTGGTCCCACTGGCCGTTGAACAGGCGAAAGTGCGCCGGCCGCGCGAGCTCCGCGCGCACCGCGTCGCGAAAGCCGCGCTCCTTGAGCTTCTCCACGTACGCGGCGCCCTTCAGCGGCAGCGCCGGCTTCCAGGACTCGAGCCCCTCGAAGGTGTAGGGCGAACGCAGCGTGAAGTCCATGGACAGCGGGCAGCAGGAGATCGCGCCCACCAGGCGATGGCCGCGCGAATTCGCCTGCGCGATCGCGTCGAGGTCGTCGAACACCGAGCGCGGATTGGTGCTGTTGTGCAGCAGCGCCGCGACCACCACCGGCCGCGACGACTGCGCGGCGAGTTCCTCGAGGAAGGAGATCCTAGTGTGCCCGCCCTTGGTGAGCATGAACAGGCCGCGTCCCGCGTCCTTCAGCGCGCCGACCAGAGCGCGCAGTTCCGCGTCGTCGGCGAGGCGCGAAGGCATCGGCAGGCCGCCGTCGCCGTTGTGCGCGGGCGAGGTGCTGCTCGCGAAGCCCACCGCGCCGGCGCGCATGCCCTCGACGACCAGCGCGCGCATGCGCGCGATTTCCTCGGCCGTCGCCGCGCGTCGCGGCGCGTCCGCGCCCATGACGTAGGTGCGCACCGACGAGTGGCCGACGAAACCGGCGACGTTGATGGCGCAGCCCTGGCGCTCGAGCATGTCGAAATACTGCGGGATGGTCTCGAAGTCCCAGCGGATGCCCTGGCGCAGCACGTCGAGCGACATGCCTTCGACCTGCGTCAGGTTCTTCATCACCAGCTCGCGCTCGGCGGGCTTGCAGGGGGCGATGGTGAAGCCGCAGTTGCCGATGATCGCCGTGGTGACGCCGAGCGCGCTCGAGGGCGAGACCATCGGGTCCCAGGTGATCTGCGCGTCGTAGTGCGTGTGGTTGTCGATGATGCCGGGCATCAACGCGAGGCCGCCGGCGTCGACGATCTCCTTTGCGGATAGGGACTTGCCGATCCCGGCGATCTTGCCGTCCCGGACGGCCAGATCGGCGGTGAAGGGTTCGGAACCAAGGCCGTCGAGGAGGGCGGCGTTTCGAATGACGAAGTCGTGCATGCCCATATACTACCGGCCTCATGGACCCCTTCGACGTCAAAGGCAAGACCGCGGTTGTCACCGGCGCCGCGCAGGGCATTGGCAAGGCCACCGCAGACCTGCTGCATCAATCGGGTTGCATGGTCGCCCGCCTGGACGTTCAGGCGGGCGAAAGCATTTTGGTCTGCGACGTGGCTGACGAGTCTGCGGTCGAGAAAACCTTCAAGCAGATCGGCAAGATCGACATCCTGGTGAACAACGCCGGCATCGTCGTGCGCAAGAACGCCCTCGAGATCACGCACGAGGAATGGGACAAGGTCCTCGGCGTCAACCTCACCGGGCTGTTCCTGTGCGCGCGCGGCGCGGCGCGGCGCATGAAGGATCAAGGCGGCGGCGCGATCGTGAATCTCGCCTCGATCATGGGCTTCTCGGGCGGGCTGTTCCCGAATCCCGCGTACCAGGCCTCGAAAGGCGCGGTGGTCAACCTGACGCGGGCGCTGGCGCTGGAGTTCGCGCCGTTCGGCATCCGCGTCAACGCCGTGGCGCCAACATTCGTGCGCACGAGGCTCACGGCGCCGGTCTTTTCCAACCCCGAGTTGCTGAAGAAGGTGATGGACCATACGCCGCTCGGCGTGCTGCCCGAGGTCGAGGACATCGCGCAGGCGGTGCTGTTTCTTGCCGGGCCGGCTGCGCGCTGCATCACCGGCGTGACGCTGCCCGTGGACAGTGGTTACCTCGCTCGCTAGCGCGCGCCGCGCGATTCGCACAACCCTATGGGCATGCTTGGCGCTTGCCGCCCTGGCAGGCGCAGCGCATGCGCAGGTCGAAGTGAAAGACGCATGGATCCGGGGCATGGTGGCGGCGCAGGACACGACCGGGGCGTTCATGCAGATCACGTCGAAATCCGCGGCGCGGCTGGTCGGCGTCAGCACGCCGGCGGCCGGCATGGCCGGCATCCATCAGACGACGATGGCGGGCGGCGTGATGCGAATGCGCGCCGTCGGGGCGATCGACCTGCCGGCCGGCAGGCCGGTGGACCTGAAGCCCGGCGGCTACCACGTCATGCTCATGCATGTGGCGCATCCGCTGAAGGAAGGCGAGTCGGTGCCCCTGACGCTCATTGTCGAGGGCAAGGACGGCAAGCGCGAGTCGGTGACGGTCGATGTGCCGGTCAGGGCCCTGACGGCACCTGCGCACGGTCACATGAAGTAAATCCGGTAACGGGGCGCCAGCCCGGCAACCACCCGGTAGCCGAATAGCGCTACGCTGCTGGCTTGACTGGCGCCGACTACGCGGAAGAACCATGAACGAGGCACTCGCTGCGCGTCTGCGCAAGGCGCTCGCCGGCCGCCGCCGCATCGCCGAAAAGAAGATGTTCGGCGGCGTGTGTTTTCTGCTGCGCGGCAACATGCTGTGCGGCATGGGCGAGGACAAGTTCATGTTCCGCGTCGGCAAGGCGCAGGACGCCGCCGCACTCAAGCGCGCCGGCGCGAAACCGATGGACATCACCGGCCGCGTCATGAAGGGATTCGTCTGGGTGGACCCGAAACGCTGCGACGCGCGCGCGCTCAAGCGCTGGATCGCCATGGCGGAAGACCATGTCGGCAAGCTGCCGGCCAAGGAGAAAAGATGAAGTTCCCCAATGAAACCAAACCGTACCGTAGCGCCCGCAATCGGCTGCTGCGCGCCGAAACGGCGCTGCGCCGCCAGGTCGAGAAAGTCGCAGCCCTGCGCCGCAAGCTCCCCGCGGGCGGCAAGGTGCCGCAGGATTACGTGTTCGAGGAAGGCGATCCGCCGCGCGCCGTGAAGCTCTCGGAACTGTTCGGCGAGCGCAACACGGTTGTCGCCTACAGTTTCATGTACGGGCCGAAGATGGAAAAAGCCTGCCCGATGTGCACTTCGATGCTCGACGGCCTGAACGGCAGCGCGCAGCACATCGCCCAGTGCGCCAACCTGGTGGTGATTGCGAAGTCACCTATCGCGCGCGTCCTCGAGTACGCGCGCAGCCGCGGCTGGTCGAATCTGCGCCTGCTGTCCTCGGCGGGCAACCGCTACAACGCGGATTACTTCGGCGAATCGGCGGCCGGCGCGCAGCTGCCGATGCTGAACGTGTTCGTGCGCCGCAAAGGCGCGATCCGGCACTTCTATGGCACCGAGCTGTTGTTCGCCAAGACCGACCCCGGACAGAACAATCGCCACGTCGACGCGCTCTGGCCGCTGTGGAACCTGCTCGATTTCACGCCCGAAGGGCGCGGCAAGGACTGGTACCCGAAGCTGCAGTACTAGTAGCCGGCGGAGAAGTCGACGAGGTTGAGCGGCACCTCGCCGCGCCGCACGCGCTCGATGTTCTCGACGATCTTCGGCACCGCGGTACGCGGCTCGGTGAGCGCGGCGATGTGCGGCGTGACCGTGATGCCGGGATGCGCCCACAAGGGCGAGTCCGCGGGCAGCGGCTCGGTCTCGAAGACATCGAGGTAGGCGTGCGCGAGCTGGCCGGAATCGAGCGCCGCGATCAGGTCAGGCATCACAAGGTGCGCGCCGCGCGCGACATTGATGATGCAGCCGCCTCTCGGCATGCGCGCGAGGGCGCGCGCGTTCAGCACGCCGCGCGTCTGCGCGGTGAGCGGCAGCAGGCAGACCACCGCTTGCGACTGCGAGAGGATTTCGTCGAGGTCGGTCGAGCAGTGCACGCCGTCGATCGTCCTCGGCCGCCGGCTCCAGCCGCAGACCTTGAAGCCGAGTGCGAGGAGCCTGGCGGCGGCGTAGCTTCCGAGCTCGCCCAGGCCGAGCAGCCCCACCGTGCGATCCGAGGGCAGCAGCTGCGTCTGCCATTTCCATAGGCGCGCGCGCTGCTGCGCGCGGTACACGTGGCGCTGGCGGTGCCAGTCGAGCACGCTCGCGATCACCGTCTCCGCCATGGCGTGCACCATGCCGGGGTCGATGAGCCGCGCGAGCGGCACGCCGCGCGGCACCTCGGTATCGGCGAGGATGTTCTCGACCCCCATCCACAGCGACTGGATGAGCTTCAGGCGCGGCAGCTGCGCGAAGGTGCCCTGCGGATGCGTGGCGACGAGCGCGACGTCGATGTCGCCGCCATTCACGTCCGGCCAGGCGAAGAGGCGGTCCTGCGGCAGCGCCGGCTCGAGCAGGCGCCGCCAGCGCTGCGGATCTTCCTTCGTCGAGGCGAACAGGAGGTTCAAAGCTGCGGGCGATGTTAGCATTTGCGCGAGGAGGAGACGGCCATGCCCATCCGCAATTTCAGCGAGAAGACGCTCACCGCGGAGGTCCTGAAGCGGGTCGGCAAAGCGCCCGACAAGCGCGCGCGCCAGGTGGTGCAGAGCCTGGTGAAGCACCTGCACGCTTTCGTGCGAGAAGTTCGCCCGACGCAGGAGGAATGGTTCCAGGGAATCCAGTTTCTCACCAGGACCGGGCATATGTGCGACGACAAGCGCCAGGAGTTCATCCTCATGTCGGACACGCTTGGCGTGTCGATGCTCGTGGACTTCATCAATTACGGCAAAGTGGGCAAGGCGACGGAATCCACCGTGCTCGGACCTTTCTTCGTCGCGGGCGCACCAGAGATGCCGCTCGGCGCGAACATCGCCAGGCCCGGCACGCCGGGCGAGCCCTGCGTCGTGACCGGCACGGTAAAGGACCTCAAGGGCCAGCCGATCGCCGACGCGCTGATCGACGTCTGGGAGGGCGGCGCCGACGGCTTCTACGACGTGCAGAAGCCCGACGGCACGAACCTGCGCGCGCGCTTCCGCTCGGACGCGCAGGGCAGATTCCATTTTCGCTGCATCACGCCGGTGAGCTATCCGGTGCCGCACGACGGGCCGGTGGGCAAGATGCTGGTCGCCACCGGCCGCCACCCGATGCGCCCCGGGCACCTGCATTTCGTGATCGAGGCACCGGGGTGCGACAAGCTGGTGACGCACCTCTTTGTGAAAGGCGACAAGTACCTGGATTCGGACGCCGTGTTCGGGGTAAAGGACTCGCTGATCGTGAATTTCAAGAAGAACGCGGCCGGCGAAGCCGTGTGCCGGTACGATTTCGTGCTCAAGCCCGCGGGGCTGAGGAAATCCCCGGCACGCCGCGCGAAGCGCCGACACTAAGCGCACGCGTTCACGCCGGGAGATGGGGACGTGCAAGTGCCTTCCCGCAAGCGGCAACGGCCCGCGGTTGGCGTCATCGGCCTGGGCATCATGGGGTCGGCGATCGCGGCCAATCTGGTGCGCGCGGGGTTCGCGGTGTGCGGCACCGATGTCGTCGCGGCGCGCCGCGCGGCCCTGGCGCGGGCGGGCGGCCGCCCGCTGCGCAGCGCGCGGGAGGTCGCGGCCGGGGCGAGCGTCATGCTTACCTCCCTCCCCAGCGCCAGCGCGCTGCATGCGGTGGCTGCAGAACTGGCCGGCCACGCGCGTGCCGGCACGGTGGTGATCGAAACCAGCACGCTCGGCATCGCCGACAAGCAGCGCGCGCAGCGCACGCTTGCCGCCCGCAAGATCATCCTGCTCGACTGCCCCCTGTCGGGTACCGGCGCGCAGGCGCGTACCAAGGACCTAGTGGTCTACGCGAGCGGCGAGCGCGCGGCGTGCCGCAGGTCGATCCCGGTGTTCGAGGGATTCGCCCGCGCCTATCACTACCTGGGCGCCTTCGGCAACGGCAGCCGCATGAAATTCGTCGCCAACCTGCTGGTCGCGATCCACAACGTCTCGGCCGCGGAAGCCCTGGTGCTCGGCATGAAGGCAGGGCTCGACCCAAAGACCGTCGTCCGGGTAGTGGGCGACGGCGCCGGCGGCTCGCGCATGTTGCAGGTGCGCGGGCCGATGATGGCCGCGGGGCACTACCGGCCGGCCACCATGAAGGTGGCAATGTGGCAGAAGGACATGCGCATCATCCGCGAGTTCGCCGCGGCCTTCCGCGTCAAGACGCCGTTGTTCAGCGCCAGTGCGCCGATTTACGATGCGGCGCTGGCGAAGGGATACGCGGACGAAGACACGGCCGCGGTGTGCGCCGTGCTGGAAAAGCGCTCAGACGTGAGGAGACGACGACATGGCTGACTGGAAGCGAATTCGCACGGTGCCGCGGAGCAAGATGATGAAGCGCGTGGCGCGTTTCCGGAATCTGAAGGGCTCCGACGGCGGGCTGCCCGACAGCCCGTTGCCCGAGTGCCGCCGCAGGCTCTACGCGGTGATCGGCTTCCAGCCGCCCAAGCAAAGGCGCAGCAAGGCGACCACCTCGCCGGTGGGCGACGACGCCTCGGCGATGCCCGCTATCGGCGTCGCCGAAGGGTTCAACCTCGGCTACTGCAAGGCGAAGCCCGGCAAGGGACCGCTGATGCATAACCATGACACGAACGAAACCTTCATTCCGATGACCGGGCGCTGGCGCTGCGAGTGGAACGAGGGCAGATCGAAATGCCACGTCGATCTCGGGCCCTATGACGTCATCTCGTTTCCGACCGGGGTGGCACGCCGCTTCATGAACGTCACGTACGACGAGCCGGGCAAGGAGCACCTGCTGATGTTCATCATCGGCGGCAACCAGCCGCGGGCCGAATTCACGCCGGCGGCGATGCGCCGCTGCGAACAGTGGCAGCGCGGCTACAAGCCCAGGTAGTACTGCTTGACGAGGTCGTTGTTCTTGAGATCCGCGGCGCTGCGGCCCTCGAACGCGATCTCGCCGTGGACGATGATATAGCCGCGGTCGGCGATCTTGATCGCCTGGTTGAAGTTCTGCTCGGCCATCAGCACGGTGAGGTTGCGCCGTTCCTTCAACTCCTTGATCTTGGCGATCATGCGGATGACGAGGATCGGCGCGAGGCCGACCGAGGGCTCGTCGATCAGCAGGATGCGCGGCTCGGTCATTAGCGCGCGCGCCACGGCCACCATCTGCTGCTCGCCGCCGCTCATGCTGCCGGCGAGCTGCCGCCGCCGCTCCCTGAGCGCCGGAAATACCTCGAACACGAACGCCAGGTTCTCGGCCAGCCGGGCGCGCGCTGCCGCGCGGTAGGCGCCGAGCAGCAGGTTCTCCTCGACCGACAACGCCGGGAACAGGCGCCGGCCCTCCGGCACCAGCGAGATGCCCAGGCCGACGATCTCCTGCGGGCTCTTGCCGGCGAGGTTGATGCGCTCGCCGTCGCGCTCGAAATGGATGCTGCCGGCGGTGGGCGGCACGATGCCCATGATGCACTTGATGAGGGTACTCTTGCCGTTGCCGTTCGAGCCGAGCAGCACCACCGACTCGCCGTGCTCGACATTGATCGACACGCCGTGCAGCACGCGCACCGCGCCGTAGCCGGCTTCCAGCCCCTCGACGACGAGCCGGCTACTCGCCAAGGTAGGCCCTCTCGACGTCGGGATTCCTGACGATCTCGTCCGGGGTGCCTTCGGCGATCTTCTCGCCGGCGTCGAGCACGACGACGCGCTGCGAGAAGCGCATCACCGCACGCATGATGTGCTCGATCATAATCACCGCCACGCCGCGCTTGTTGAGCGCCAGCAGGATCTCCAGGATCTCGTCCACCTCGGCGTTCGAGAGCCCCGCCATGGCCTCGTCCGAGACCAGCAGCCGCGGCTTGGCGGCGAGCGCGCGCGCGAGCTCCAGCTTCCTCATGTCGACCTGCGTCAGGCCCGCCGAATTCTGCTGCGCGCAGTGCTTCAGGCCGATGGACTCGAGCACCGCCATCGCCTCGTCGGTGATGTGCCGATGCTCGGCGCGGTTCCAGGCGGCGTACTCCAGCGGCACGCGCAGGTTCTCCAGCACCGTCATGCTGCGGAAGGGCTTCGGGATCTGGAAGCTGCGCGCCACGCCCAGGCGCGTTCTCTGGTGCGGCGCCATGCGCGTGATGTCGCGGCCCTCGAAAATGATGCTGCCCTCGTCGTTGTAGAGCGCGCCGGAAATGCAGTTGATCATCGTCGTCTTGCCAGAGCCGTTCGGGCCGATGAGGCCGAGGCGCTCGCCGGCGCCGACGTGCAGGTCGACGCCGTTCAGCGCGACGAAGCCGCCGAAGCGCTTGACGAGCGCGCGCACCTCGAGCACCGGCGTGCTCACGGTTTGCGCCCCCGGAACTTGCGCACCAGCCCGACGATGCCCTGCGGCGCGAGCGTGATGAACCCGACGAGCATCAGGCCGACGAAGAGGATGTTCAGCTCCGAGGACACGGTGACGGTGATGATCTCCTGCAGGCTGCCCACCAGCAGCGCGCCGATCACCGGGCCGATCCAGTGCGCCGTGCCGCCGATCATCGGCATGGCGATCGAGTTCACGGCGATGAACAGGTTGAACGCCGACACCGGATCGACGAAGGTGACGAAGAACGGGTAGGGCGCCCCCGCCACGCCCATCATCACGCCCATCACCGTCGCCGAGATGAGCTTCAGGCGCAGCGTGGGCACGCCCGCGCATTCCGCCGCTACTTCGTCGTCGCGGATCGCCGCCAGCCCGCGCCCGAGGCGCGAGGAGTTGAGGTAGCGCGATACGGCGATCGCCGCCAGCGCGAGCAGCAGCATCACCATGAACAGCATCTGGATGTAGCTGTCGAACCACAGGTGCGAGTCGGGCGTGAGAATGTAGGCGCCCTTCGCGCCGCCGACATAGGCCCAGTTGACCACCAGCGTTTCGAACACGATCGCCATGGCGAGCGTGGCGATGGCGAAATACACGCCTTTCAGGCGCAGCGTGAGGTAGCCGAGCGCGAGGCCGATCAGCCCGCACACCGTGCCGCTGGCGAGGATCAGGAGCGGCAGCGGCAGGCCGAAAGCCTTGTCGAGCGCGATCGCGGTGTAGGCGCCGACCGCGAAAAAACCGGCGCTGCCGAAATTCACATAGCCGGTGAAGCCGCCGAGCACGTTCCACGCCACCGCCATCAGCAGCGCCTGCAGCACGACGTAGGCGGCGTTGAAGTAGTACTCGTTCTTCACCGTCGAGGTGAACACCAGCCCGGCGATGATGACGGCGACGACGACAATCCAGAACGGGCTGATCTTCTTCATCTACTGCCTGCCGAAAAGGCCCGCGGGGCGCACCGCCAGCGTGAGCAGCAGCACCCCGAACGACACGGCCGGCGACCACGAAGGACCCATGAAGGTGCCGACCATGGTTTCGACCACGCCGATGATGAGCGCGGCGACCACCATGCCGGGAATGCTGCCCATGCCCGCGAGCACGACGATGGCGAACACCCGGCCGATGTAAAGGCGCCCGACTGAAGGCTCCACCGGGCCGATGATGATGAGCAGCGACCCCGCGATCGCCGTGGTGGCGATGGCGAGGCCAAAGGCGAACTGCTTGACGCGCACCGGGTCGGCGCCCATCAGCTGCAGCGCCAGCCGGTCCTGCGCCACCGCGAGAATGGCGCGGCCGGTGAAGGTGCGGGACAGGTACAGGTAGACGCCGCCGGTGAGCAGCACGGCGACGATGAACGGCACCAGCATGCGGTAGGGAATGCCGACGAAGCCGATGTCGATGGATTCGCCAATGTAGGCGGCATTCACCAGGCGGTAGTCCACGCCGTAGACCAGGATCAGCGTCACCTCGATGATGAACATCAGGCCGAAAAAGAACGCCAGGCCGCTGAGCGATTCCTGGCCGGTGCGCTCGAAGGCGGCGTAATAGATGCGATAGATCGCCACGCCGACGAGAAAGAAGATCGGCGTGACCAGGATCCCGGCCAGTACCGGGTCGAGCCCGGTGCGCGTGTTGATGATCCAGGCGGTGTACGAGCCGACGATGACGAACGCCGGGTGGGCGATGTTGACGATGTCGAGCTGGCCGAAAGTGATGGCCAGCCCGACCGCCACGGCGGCGTAGAAGCCGCCCAGCAGGATGCCCGAGACGACGGCGTTCGAGAAAAGGTCTGCCGAAATCACCGTTGCGGGCGCCTGCGGGGCGGGACCGCGCTTACTGCTTGTACGGGAAGACGATGTCTCCCGACTTCCAGTTCTTCGGGTAGAGCACGATGCGCTTGCCGGGCCCGGCGAACTGCTCGAGGTTGTCCGGCTGCACGTCGCGGAACTGCACCATCAGCACGCGAGTCTTGGCCCATTCGCCGTTCGAGCCGAACTTGACCTTGCCGACCACGGTATCGAAGGTGGTCTTGTGCATGTGCGCCGCGAGCTTGGCCTGGTCGAGGCTCTTCACCGAGTTCACCGACTGCTCCAGCACCTGCAGGTAGGCGTAGGCGAACGGCGGCAGGTAGTGGCCGAGCGGATCGACGCCCTTGCCCTTGGCCTCTTCCTGGTAGCGCGCGAGGAATTCCTTCACGCCGGGGAAGTCGAGCGTCGACTCCGGCACCCAGAAGTCGTAGTTGATGACATTGTTGAGCAGCGGCCCGAGGTTCTTCTGGATGGCCGCAAACTGCAGGCCCACCATGCCGCCGCCGAACATTTTCGCCTTCAGGCCGACCTCGTGCGCCGCCTTGACCATGCCGACCGAGTCAGGCGGATACGACGCCACGTACACGAGATCGGGCTTGGTGGCCTCGATGGCGCGCACGATCGGCGTGTAATCGGTGGTCGAGGGCGGGTAGGTCTTGTCGTAGACGACCTTGAAGCCGTGGCGCTGCGCGTTCTTGCGTGCGCCGGCTGCCGCATTGATCGGGAACTCGGCGTCGGCGGCGACGATGGCGACGGTCTTCGGCTTGGGCTTTTGCTCGGCGGCGAGGTCGAAGAAGCCGCGCGACCAGTCCACCTTGGGCTCGGGACCGGCCGGCATGATCTGGAAGTAGCGGTTGTACTTGAACTGGTCGTTGACCGCGAGGCCGAAAAGCGACGGGAAAACCAGCTTCTTGCGCATGACGATCGGCATGGCGGGCGCGATCTCGTTGGTGCCGTAGCTCGACACCACCAGGTCCACCTTGTCGACGTTCAGGAGCTTCGTGTAGATGCCCGGGACCTTCGCCGGCTGCGTGGCGTCGTCGTAGTACACGAACTCCACCTGCCGGCCGAGCAGCCCGCCCTTCTTGTTGACGTCATCGCGCCAGATCTCCATGGCGATGAGCGCCGCCTTGCCGGCACCGGCGAGACCGCCGGTGAGCGCCATGCTGAAACCGATCTTGAGCGGCGCGGCGGCCGCCGCGCTTCCCGCGAATGCCGCGGACGCGAGCGCAATGCTGAGTGTGCGCAGCAGGCTGCGCGGTGCACTACCGACCATGGGTTCCTCCTCCTTGATGAGACTCCCCGGAGTCATCGTGCCACGACCGGAGCGCGAGCGTCAACGATTCTCGCGCCGTTCAGCCGCGCAGTCCGGGCGGTGCGCCCGACTGGCGCTGCGGATGCGAAAGCGCGAACGCGTCGAGGCGCATGCACTCGCCGTACACGCGCATCACCGCCGGCACGCCCGAAACGTCGCAGTGGCCATAGTCCTTCGCCGCGATCACCTGCGAGGCGACGCAGATGTCGGCGAGCGTCGGCGCGTCGCCGTGGCAGAAGCGTCCCGTCTCGGGCTCGCGCGCGAGGTGGCCTTCAATTGCCTCGAGGGCTATCAGCGACCAGTGCGCAACCCAGCGGTCGCGCGCCGATTCGTCCAGCCCCAGGTCCTTGTCCAGGTAGCGCCGGATGCGCGGCACGATGAGCGGATGCCCGTCGCTGACACAGATCTGCGACAGGCCCCTGACTCTGGCGCGGCCGAGCGCATCCCGGGGCAGCAGTGCCGGCTGCGGCCTGATCTCTTCGAGATACTCGAGGATCGCCATCGACTGAAAGAGGGGCGAGCCGGCGCCCTCGACGATGAGCGCCGGCACCACGCTCTGCGCGTTGAGCTTGCGGTAGGCGTCGTCGAATTGCCGGCCCTGCAGGATGTCGACCGGGATCTCGGGTTCGTCGAGCTTGAGCCCCTTCAGCGCCAGCGCCACACGTACGCGGAACGTGGCGAGCGAGCGCCAGAAGCCGTAGAGTTTCACCGTTTCACGCCACCTTGCCGAGCGCGCGCAGGATGCGCTCCGGAGTGAGCGGCATCGAGGTGACGCGCGCGCCGAGCGGCGCCAGCGCATCGTTGATCGCGTTCATTACCGCTGCCGGCGCGCCCGCGGTGCCGGCCTCGCCGACGCCCTTGGCGCCAAGCTGCGATTGTCGCGTCGGCGTTTCGATGTGCGCGCAGACGATGTCGGGCATTTCGCCGGCCATCGGCACCAGGTAATCGGCCATGTTGCCGTTCAGGAGCTGGCCGCTCGCGTCGTACAGGCATTCTTCGTAGAGCGCCGCGCCGATGCCCTGCACCACGCCGCCGCGGATCTGCTCGTCCACCAGCATCGGATTGATCACCGTGCCGCAATCCTCGACGCACCAGTGCTTGAGGAGCTTCACCATGCCGGTGTCGGGATCGACCTCTGCGAGCGAGGCCTGCACGCCGTTGGTGAAAGTGAAGCCGTACTGGCGCGGCGTGTAGTGGCGAGTCACGGTCAGCTCGGCCTGGAAATCGGGCGGCAGCGTGTCGGGACGGAAGTAGCCGACGCGCCCCAGCTCGGCGAGCGGCAGCTTCGCTTCCTGCGTGAGCTTATGCACCACCGCGTTGTCGCGCACATCGAGCTCGGCCTTGTCGGTCTTGAGGATCGCCGCGGCCACCTCGAGCATGTTGGCGCGCAGCGCGCGTCCCGCGAGCAGCACCGCCTCGCCGCCGATGCCGGCGCCGCGCGAAGCCCAGGTGCCGCCGCCATAGGGCGTGACCCCGGTGTCGCCGGTGATGACGCGCACCTTGTCCAGGCTCACGCCCACCGCGCTCGCCGCGATCTGCGCGAAGATGGCTTCCGTCCCCTGGCCCTGCTCGGTGACGCTGCACATCACGGTCAGCATGCCGGTCGGCTCCAGGCGCAGCGTCGCCCCGTCCTGCGCCGAGATGCGCGCGCCGCCCACGCCGTAGAACGCGGGCGAGGGGTTGGTCACCTCGATCATCGCCGCCAGGCCGATGCCGCGGTAGACCTTCTCTTTCCTCAGCGCCGCCTGCTCCGCGCGCAGCTTCGGGTAGTCCATGAGCGCGAGCAGCTTGTCCAGCGTCTGGTGGTGCGAGAGCTTCTCGAACTTGATCCCGGAAGGAAACGTGTACGGATAGGCGTCGTCGGGAATCAGGTTCTTCCTGCGGAACTCGGCCGGGTCCATGCCGAGCTTCGCCGCAGCGAGATCGACGATGGCCTCGGTCAGCGCCACCGCGATCGGGTGGCCCACCGCCCGGTACTGGCAGGTGACGTTCTTGTTGGTGAAGACGACGTGCAGCCTGGCGCGGTATTTCTGGTGCTTGTACGGGCCGCCGGTGAGGTTCACCACCTGGTTGCCCTCGATGCCGCTAGTGCGCGGGTAGACCGAATACGGGCCGATCGGCGTCAGGTCGTCGAGCTCGAAAGCGAGGATCTCGCCCGCCTTGGTGCAGGCGAGGCGCACCCTGGTCTTGTGCTCGCGGGCGTGGATGTCCGAGAGGAACGACTCCAGGCGGTCCGCGACGAACTTCACGGGGCGGCGCAGCATCACGGAAAGCGCCGCCGTGGCCATCTCGTCGGGGTAGACGTGCACCTTGATGCCGTAGGAGCCGCCGACGTCCTTGGCGATCACGCGCACGTTCGCCTCGGGAATGCCGAGGTGGCGCGAGAAGATGTCCTGCATCATGTGCGGCGCCTGCGTCGCGTGGTACACGGTGAGCGAATGC
>JAOTWE010000045.1 GCA_029863065.1 Betaproteobacteria bacterium | reverse complement strand
GTCGTCTTGCCGGCGTCGATATGCGCCGAGATGCCGATGTTTCGGTATCTTTCGATGGGGGTCTTGCGCGCCACGATACTCACCAGAATCCCTTTAGAACCTGTAATGGGCGAACGCCTTGTTGGCGTCGGCCATGCGGTGCACTTCCTCGCGCTTCTTCATCGCGCCGCCGCGGCCTTCCGCGGCCTCCTGCAGCTCGCCCGCCAGGCGCACGGTCATCGACTTTTCGCCGCGCTTCTGCGCCGCCTCGCGGATCCAGCGCATCGCCAGCGCCACGCGCCGCACGGGCCGCACTTCCACCGGCACCTGGTAGTTGGCGCCGCCCACGCGCCGGCTCTTGACCTCGACCACCGGCTTCACGTTCTGCACCGCCTGCGTGAACACTTCGACCGGATCCTTGCCCGACTTCGTCTTGATGACGTCGAAGGCGCGGTAGACGATGCCTTCGGCGACCGATTTCTTGCCGCGGGTCATCAGCACGTTGATGAATTTGGCGACCTCCGGATGATTGAACTTCGGATCCGGCAGGATCTCGCGCTTGGGGACTTCTCGGCGACGCGGCATGGGGCGCTCTTCTCTCGATTCTTCTCTAGGCCGTCTTCGGCGCCTTGGCGCCGTACTTGGAGCGGCTCTGCTTGCGATCCTTGACGCCCTGCGTGTCGAGCGAACCGCGCACGATGTGGTAGCGCACGCCCGGCAGGTCCTTGACCCGGCCGCCGCGAATCAACACCACCGAGTGCTCCTGCAGGTTGTGGCCCTCGCCGCCGATATAGCCGATCACTTCAAAGCCGTTCGTAAGCCGCACCTTGGCGACTTTGCGCAGGGCGGAATTGGGCTTCTTGGGCGTGGTGGTGTAGACGCGCGTGCACACGCCGCGCTTCTGGGGCGAGCCCGCGAGCGCCGGCACCTTCGACTTCGGGCGCCGGGCAGCCCGGATACCGCGCCTTAACTGATTGACTGTAGGCATTATTTTCAGTTCCCAGAAATGAACCGGGCGGCCACGTCCTGCGAACCGTAGCCGCCCAGGCGCCAAAAAAGAGGCCGGATTATAAGGAGGAAACGGGGTCAGCGCAAGGAATCGGAAGGCGTGGAAACGAAGCCGAAGCGCGCCGCGGCCTCGCGCGACGCCACCTGGGGCAGGGTTTGCCAGTCGGCGCCGAGGCGCGCCGCAAAGAATGCCAGATCGCGATCATCGAGCAGGCCAAGGCCGCGCTCGCCGAGGATCAGGACCGAGCCTTCCTCGTCGATGTAAGTGGCGCCCGGGTTCGTCGCGCGCCCGCAGTGGTCGACGAGCGCCTTGGCCTCGTAATGCAGCACCAGCGGCGCATAGGCAAGCGCCACGTAGACGCGCTGCGGCCCGTTCTGGAAATACCAGCACCCGTTCTCGTCCGCCGCGTAGTTGCGGGCAATGAACTCGCGCAGCGCGGCGTTGCCGATGCGCGCAAAACCCCGGCTCGCCGAATCCTTCAGCAGCCAGTTGCCGCGGCGGTCGAGCGCCAGCCAGCCGTAGACGGCCGGCAGATTGGGCCATCGGGCCATCGCGCGCAGCACCACCGGGTCCATGCCGGCGGCATCATGACACGCGCAGCGCCGCCGATCGGCCGATGGGCACGGGCTCGGCGATGCCAAGACCTTGCGCGTAGCCCACGCGCGAGTCGCGCAGCCGCGCCAGAATCTCGGCTTCCTCGACACACTCGGCGATCACTTCGACGCCAAGGGCTTCGCCAACGCGCACCACCGCCTGCAGCTTTTGGCGCGCCACCTGGCTTCGGCCCAGCGCACGGATGATGGAGCCATCGACTTTCACGAAATCCGCGCGCATCGTCTTCAAGGCAATGAACGACACCGAGCGCTGGCCGAAGCCGTCGACCAGGGCCTTGCAGCCGATCTGCTTCACGGCGTGCGCGAAGCGCACGGCGGCTTCGAGGCGCGCCAGCGTATCGGCCTCATCCACTTCGAAGGCCAGTGCCTGCGGCGGCACGTTTCGCGCCAGCAGCCCATCGGCGACAAACCCGGGGAACGCCGCATCCTCGAGCGTCTGTCCGGAGACGTTGATGCTGAAGCACCGCAGTCCGCCCGCCGGCGAATCGGCCAGCCAGCGCACGACGCGACTCACCACCCAGCGATCCAGCTCGCCCATCATCCTGAAGTGCTCGAACGCGGGCAGAAAATCGCCGGGCGGCAGCAGCAGCGCCTCTTCTTCGCGCAAGCGCACGAGCGCCTCGGCCATGTGGAACAAGCCCGGCGGTCGCAACGACAGGATCGGCTGGCAATACAGCTGCAGATCATCGCGCGCCAGGGCTTGCCGCAGGCGCGCCACCGGATCGCTCCAGCCCGCGAGCTCGCGGTTCATCTGCTCGAGGAACTTTACCTCGCTGCGTGCAGCGGACGGTTTCGGCGGTTCTGTCGTCATGCGCGGGTTGCGGGGCTATTCTAAGCGCGCGGGCCGCACGGCCAAGCTAACATTGCGCGATTTATCCTGGAGATCGATCCGATGCCACGAGAGGATTTTGCCTGCACGCACCGTCTGCGTGTGCGCTGGGCGGAAGTGGACATGCAAAAGATTGTGTTCCATCGCCACTACCTCACTTGCGTGCGCGGTTTCAAGAAGACGGTGCCGGCCCAATGACGCTCTACTGGGAGGATTTCAAGGTCGGCGAAACCGTGGAAATGGGCCGCCACACGTTCACGCAAGCGGAAATCATCGAATTTGCACGGCAATACGACCCGCAGCCGTTTCACGTCGATCCGCAGGCGGCCGCGGCATCCGCCTTTGGCGGCCTGATCGCGAGCGGCTGGCACACCTGCGCGATCTGCATGCGGCTCAATTGCGAAACCTACATCAATCGCTCGGTGAGCCTGGGCTCGCCGGGCCTCGACAACATCCGCTGGCTCAAGCCGGTGCGGCCGGGCGACACGATCACCTACCGGCGCACGGTGCTCGAGTCGCGCGCCTCGCAGAGCCGGCCGAACGTCGGTTTGCTGCGCTCGCGCACCGAGGCGTTGAACCAGAACGGCGAGATCGTCATGTCGATGGAGGGTTGGGGCATGTTCGGCCGGCGGCCAGCGCCATGAGCGCGAAGATCGAGTTGCAGCACCGCATTCACGTGCTCACGCGCAAGGAGGAGCTCGATGGCGTGCGCGTCGCGGGCAAGGTGGTGGTGGTGCTCGACATCCTGTTTGCCACGACCACCATGGTGGCGGCGCTCGCCGGCGGCGCCCCGGAGGTGTTGCCGGTGGCGGACGAGGCCGCGGCGCGCGCCGCGGGTGCGGCTCATGCCGAGGGAGGCTATGTGCTGGCCGGCGAGCTGTACGCCGAGACCCTGCCGGGATTTGCCCATCCGGCGCCGATGGCGCTGCTCGCGCACGGCGTGACCGGCAAGACCCTGATCTACGCCACCACCAACGGCACGGTGGCCATGACCCTGGCGGTGGGCGCGAAGCGCGTCTACTGCGGCTCGCTGCTCAATGCCGGCGCCCTCGTCGCGCACGTCGCCGCCGCGCATGCGCAAGACACCGTGCTGATCCTTTGTTCCGGTTCGGGCGGCAATTTCAACCTCGAGGACTTCTACGGCGCGGGCTGCCTGGTGAACCACTTCGCTCACCTGCTCGGCCCGGGCGCGGACTTGTCCGATGCGGCGCGCACCTCGCTCGCGTTCTTTCGCAGCACGCGCGCGCCCGAGGTGCTGCTCGATTGCCGCGTCGGCCGCATGATGGCGGCGCGCGGCCTGGCGCACGAAGTGGAGTTCGCCTGCCGCTTCGACGCCTATCCCATCGTGCCGGTGATGGCGGAAGGCCGCCTGCGGTGCGCGTGAGCGCACCCTAGTGATAGCGCTCGTAGCTGGCAAAACCGATCATCAACCTGGCGATACCGTAGGCGATCCAGTTCCATGCGCGGCGCCACAGCGCCCGGCGCTTCCACTCCTGCGGCGGCAGCGGGCGCGCGCCGGAGCGCATGGCATCCTGCAGGCTGGCGTGCAATTCGGCCGAGAACCGTGCATCGTCCACGAACACGTTGGCTTCGCGCGCCAGGAGCAGGCTGAAAGGATCGATGTTCGAGGAGCCCACGCAACACCGGCAGCCGTCGAATACCGCCACCTTCGCGTGCAGGAAGCTGCGGCTGTATTCCTCGATGCGGATGCCCGCATCGAGCATCGAGCCGAACAGGGCGCGCGATGCGTAGTGCGGCACCACGTATTCCACGCGCCCCTGCAGCAGCAGCACCACCCGCACCCCGCGCTGCGCCGCGCTTACCAGTGCGCGCCGGAACCGCCGCCCCGGAAAGAAATACGCGACCGCAATCAGAATTTCCTCGCGCGCCGCATCGATATGCTCGAGATACGCGTCTTCGATATCGCGGCGATGCCGGAAACTGTCGCGAACCACCAGCGCCGCGCGCTGGCCGTCAGCCAAAGGCATGGCGGCCGGGCGTACCGGCGCCGGTAGGCGCGCGCGACGCGTAGACCACGCGACGCGCAACCAGAGCCGCGCTGCCTCGCTGCGCACCTCGGCGGCGAGGGGCCCCTCGATGCGTACTGCATAATCGAAGCGCGGCGGCGCCTGCGCGGGGGCCTCGTAGTCGTCGATCACGTTGATGCCGCCGACGAATGCGCTCAAACCGTCGACGCAGGCGAGCTTGCGGTGCATGCGGCGCAGGCGATTGCGGTGCAACCCCCAGAGGCTCACCTTGGGCCTGAACACCAGCACCTCGGCACCGGCCTGGCGCAGCATGGTGCGAAAGCGCGGTGCAAAGTCGCGCGCACCGAAACCATCGATGAGCAAGTGCACCGCCACACCGCGCCCCGCAGCACGCGCGAGCGCGTCCGCCACCAGGCTGCCGGTTTCGTCGTCGGCAAAGATATAGGTCTCGAGGAATACGTCGACGCGGGCGCTGTCGATCGCCTCGGCCAGAGCCGGGAAGTACTGCTCGCCGTTGCGCAGCAGCGTCAGCCGGTTGCCGTCGACATAGTGCATCGTGCTACGCGGGCCTTACCACCGCGCCCAGCGCCAAGTGGTCCGAGAGCAGCGACCAGGGCGCGCCGATCTGCACGCTCGCCTCGACGACGCTGAAGCCGCGTACGTAGATGCGGTCCAGGCGCAGCACCGGCAGCAGGCTCGGGTAGGTGCGCGCCGGGCGCTCGCCGTAGATCGCGGTCACCTCCTGCATGCCGAGCCGCTCTTCGAGTACCCGGGTGGCGCGCTGGCGCCAGTCGTTGAAGTCGCCCGCGACGACGATCGGCAGTCCGCGCGATGCCACCTCGCTGAGGCGCGCGACGATGGCGTCGAGCTGGCGCCGGCGCCCGCGCTCGTGCAGCGAGAGGTGCACGCAGACGCAATGCAGGTCGCGGGCCCAGCCCGGAACGGACAGGACGCAGTGCAGCAGCCCGCGGCGCTCGAACCGGTGGCTCGATATGTCCGCGTTCTCCATCGACACGATCGGAAAGCGCGACAGCACCGCGTTGCCGTAGTGCCCGAAGTGATGTACCCGATTGAGGCCGTAGGCATACTCCCAGCCCTCCTGCTTCAGGTATTCGTGCTGCGGCGCGCTCGGCCAGGACGCAAAGCGCAGCGCGTGGCGCTCATTGAGGCCCTGGACTTCCTGCAGGAACACGAGATCGGGCTCGAGCGTGTTCAGCCCCTCGCGCAGCTCGTGGATCACCATGCGCCGGTTGAACTGCGACAGGCCCTTGTGAATATTGAGCGTGACGATGCGCAAGTTGCCGCTCATGTCCGAGCGCACCGTGCCGGCAGCATGCGGATGGCGTCGCGATTCGACCACGAGAAGCAGGCCGCCGCGGCCTCGCGCCAGGGCAGCCAGCGCTGCGCCTGGTGCTCCTCGGGCGCAAGCAGAACGGCGACGGGCGCGGGCACGGACAAGCTGAACACGTGCTCGGTGTTGTGCGTGGTGCCGGGCGCAAAGCGCCCGCGCCAGTGCGCGTAGATGTGGAACGCATTGGCGAGCCGCCAGTCCAGAAAGCGCGCCGGCGCCGCATCGATCCCCGTTTCCTCGCGTACTTCACGCCGTGCGGCGTGCGCCAGCGGCTCGTCCTGTCGCTCGAGCGACCCGGTCACCGATTGCCAGAATCCCGGCCGGCGCGCCCTTTCCAGGAGCAGCACGTCGAGCGCCGGCGTGTGAATCACCACCAGCACCGACTCGGGCAGCTTGGCGCTCACGCCGACTTCGGTCGGAACAGCTCGGGCAGCGCCAGGGCGTGCTCCGGGTCAATGAAGACTGCGAAGAACGGCCGGCCGCGCCCCGCCCAATACGCGGCGCTCGCCCTCAGCACGTCGAGCAGGACGCCGAGGTCGTCGGCCGGCAGATCCTCGTGGCCGGTGAACAGGAATACGTGGCCGTCGCCGGCGCGCCAGCCGAGATCGCCGAGACAGTCCTCGAGCGCATCCCAGTTGCCGCCGAACCAGGCGGGAAACCCCAGCGCCAGCGCCAGGCGCTCGAGCAGCGCCTCCTTGCCATCGGCGCCGCGCAGGTCGGCGTGGGCGAAGTCGATGCGCGTGCCGCGCACCGCGTCCTCGACCTCGGCGCTTTGCCGCGTCCGGTATACGCCGGAGCGGGTTGCGTCGCTCAGCCGTTGCGCAAGTTTCGACATGCCCTATTCGCGAATGCGCCTGAAGGTCCGGTAGTGATCCTGCGTGTAGTAGTACTCACCGCCCCTGCCCGCCACGATACGCCGGGCGCCGCGGTCGCGCGCGCCCGGGGTTTTCACCGTGTACTCGCGATAGTAGCCATCGGCGCGCGCGGGCAGCCGGGACTCGCGATTGTGGAACGAGGCGCCGTCGCGCCGGTAGGGAAAAGGGCCGCCGGCCTTGATCAGCGCGAGTGTCTGCCGCGCCTCGGGCGGCAGGTCGGCGACCGCAATTTCGCCCGCACAGGCGCTCGTCGCGAACGCCAGGACGAGCGCCCACGCCAGCCTCACTGCGGTGAGCTGCGCAGCCGGATATGAAGCTCGCGCAACTGCTTCTCGGTCACCGGCGAGGGCGCCCCCGTCAGCAGATCCTGGCCGCGCTGCGTCTTGGGAAACGCGATCACGTCGCGGATGGCATCGGCACCGGCCATCAGCGTCACCAGCCGGTCGAAGCCGAACGCGATGCCGCCATGCGGCGGCGCGCCGTACTGGAGGGCGTCGAGCAGAAAGCCGAATTTGGCGCGCTGTTCCTCGGCCGACATCTTCAGGCCGCGGAACACCTGCTGCTGGATCTCCTGGCGGTGGATGCGCACCGACCCGCCCGCCACTTCCCAGCCGTTCAGCACCATGTCGTAGGCCTTGGCATAGGCCTTCGCCGGCGCCGATTCGAGGTACTGCTCGTGCCCGTCCTTCGGACTGGTGAACGGATGGTGCCTTGCCTTCCACTGCCCCGCGTCGTCGTCGTACTCGAACATCGGGAAGTCCACCACCCACAGCGGCCGCCAGCCCTTTTCCGCCAGGCCCCGCTCGTGGCCGATCTTCTGGCGCAGCGCGCCGAGGCACGCGTTCGTTACCGCCGCCCTGTCGGCGGCGAAAAAAATGAGGTCGCCGTCTGCGGCGGCGCTGCGCGCGAGGACCTCGGCGAGCGCCCCGGCGTGCAGGTTCTTCACGATCGGCGATTGCAGGCCGCCGGCGCCTTTGGCGCGCTCGTTGACCTTGATCCAGGCGAGCCCTTTGGCGCCCAGGGTCTTCACGTACTCCGTGTAAGCGTCGATCTCGCCGCGCGTCAGCGCCCCGCCCCCCGGTACGCACAGGCCGGCGACGCGGCCGTCGGCCGCGTTTGCCGGAGCGGAGAACACCTTGAAGTCGACGTCCTTCATGACGTCGGTGAGCTCAACGAGCTTCAAGGGCACGCGCAGGTCCGGCTTGTCGATGCCATAGTCGCGCATCGCGTCCTCGTAGCGCAGTACCGGGAACGGATCGGGCAGCGCGACGCCAAGCACTTCCTTGAACAAGTGGCGCGCCAGACGCTCCATCAGGGCGCGGATCGCCACCTCGTCGAGAAACGAAGTCTCGATGTCGATCTGCGTGAACTCGGGCTGGCGGTCGGCGCGCAGATCCTCGTCGCGAAAACACTTGACGATCTGGTAGTAGCGGTCGAAGCCGGCGATCATCAGCATCTGCTTGAACAGCTGCGGGCTCTGCGGCAGCGCGTAGAAATGACCGTCGTGCAGGCGCGAGGGAACCAGGAACTCGCGCGCCCCTTCCGGCGTCGACTTGTACAGCACCGGCGTTTCGATATCGATGAAGCCCTGCGCATTGAGGAAGCCGCGCGCCGCCGATGCCGCACGGTGGCGCAAACGCAGGTTCTGCTGCATCTGTCCGCGCCGCAGGTCGAGCACGCGGTGCTCCAGGCGCACGCCTTCGGACAGATTGTCCTCGTCGAGCTGAAAGGGCGGCGGCGCCGAGGGGTTCAGGATTTCGACGGACTCCGCCAGCACCTCGACGGCGCCCGAGGCGAGGTTCGGGTTGACCGTGCCTTCGGGCCGCGCGCGCACGCGGCCCGCGATCCGCAGGACGAATTCACTGCGCACGCGGTCGGCGGTTTTGAAGGCTTCGGCGCGGTCGGGGTCGCAGACCACCTGCGCCAGGCCCTCGCGGTCGCGCAGGTCGATGAAGATCACGCCGCCGTGGTCGCGCCGCCGGTGCGCCCAGCCGGCGAGCGTCACCTGCTGGCCGATGAGCGCGGCCGAGAGCTGGCCGCAGTAGTGCGTGCGCATTACCGCGCTGACCTGCCCGGGCCGGGCGCGACCACGCCCATGGAGATGATGTACTTCAGCGCCGCGTCGACGGACAAGTCGAGCTCGATCACGTCCTTGCGTTGCATCATGACGAAATAACCGCCCGTGGGGTTCGGGGTGGTCGGCACGTACACGCTGACATAGTCGCCTTGCAGGTGCTGCACGACGTCGCCGCCGGGCCTGCCGGTCAGAAACGCGATGGTCCACATGCCCTCGCGCGGCCACTGCACCAGGAGTGCCTTGCGGAACGCCTGGCCGCTCGAGGAAAACAGCGTGTCGGAGATCTGCTTGACGCTCGAATAGATCGAGTTGACGACGGGAATGCGGTTGAGGATCGCGTTCCACAGTTGCACCAGGCGCACGCCGAGAAAGTTGGTCGCCAACACGCCGGTGACGAACACGATCACCAGCGTCAGGATCACGCCGAGCCCGGGCACGTGGAAACCAAGGAAGTTTTCCGTGTGCCACTGCGGCGGCAGCAGCAGCAGCGACTGGTCGAGCGTATCGACGATCAGTTTCAGGACCCAGATGGTGATCACCAGCGGGATCCAGATGAGCAATCCGGTAACCAGATATTTCCGCACGCGCCCTCTGCAAAGAAAAAAGCCCAGCTCGCGCTGGGCCGGTTGCGAGCCCCGGCCAGGGGATCAATCGCTCGATTTCGCGCTCGGCGTCGCCGTCGCCGTCGCCGTCGCTGGCTTGGCCGACTCCGTCTTACTCCCGGATTTCGGCTCCGCCTTCGCCTCGGGCCCGGCCCCTGATTTTGCCTCGGCTTTCCCCTCGGGTTTCGCTTCGCCTTTCGCCTCGCTCTTTGCCGCCGCCGGCTGGCCCGAGCGCTTGAAATCCGTCGCGTACCAGCCACTGCCCTTCAACTGGAAGCCCGCGGCGCTCAGCATCTTGTTGAACGTATGCTTGCCGCAGGACGGGCAGGCCGTCAGCGGCGCCTCGGAGACCTTCTGCAAGTGCTCTTCCTGGAAGCCGCATTCGGAGCACCGGTACTCGTAGATCGGCATCGTCTTCCGCAAGTTCCTGAATCAGCAAGAATTATAGCGCCATCCGCCGGCCTAGAACGGGATATCGTCGGCCATGTCGTCGAACTTGCCCGCGGGCTTCTTCGCCGCGGGTCGCGATGCCGGTTCGGTGCGTGATTCCGCCGCATCGGCGCCGGCCGGCGCGGCACGGGGCTCGCCCGCACCCGGGCGCGAGCCGAGCATCTGCATCACGTCGCCGCGTATCTCCGTGCTGTAGCGGTCGTGGCCTTCCTTGTCCTGCCACTTGCGCGTGCGCAGGCTGCCCTCGACGTACACCTGCGATCCCTTCTTCAGATATTCGCCCGCGATTTCCGCCAGACGGCCGAAGAAGGCGATGCGGTGCCACTCGGTCGCTTCCTTCATCTCGCCGCTCGCCTTGTCTTTCCAGCGGTCGGTGGTGGCGACGCGGATGTTGGTGACCGCTTCGCCGCTCGGCAGGTACCGCGTTTCCGGGTCCGCCCCCAGGTTGCCCACTACGATGACCTTGTTGACCGATGCCATGGCTACCTCCCTTTGACCGTACCCATCCTAAACGACTCATCGCCGATCCGGTTGACCGGGCGCATGCCGTAGGCGAGTCCGAGCCAGCCCAGCGCCAGCGCGGCGCTCACGCCGAACACCGCGGCCGGGCCATAGCGTCCCGCTACCCAGCCGCCCAGCAAGCCGCCGCAAAACAGTCCCAGCGTCTGCGTCGTGTTGTAGACGCCGATCGCCGTGCCGCGCGCCTGCGCCGGCACAAGGCGCGACACCAGCGACGGGATGAGCGCCTCGAGCACGTTGAAGGCGCTGAAGAAGGCGAGCATCAGCACGGCCAGGACCGACAGGCGGGGCCCGGAGAGCGTCAGCCCGCTTTCGGCCAGAATCAGCAGCGCGATCGCGCCCAGCATGACCCCGCGCCCGGCGTTACGCCGGTCCGCGTGCAGCACGGCAGGCAGCATCAGCGCGAATGAAGCCAGCACCACCGGCAGATAGATCTTCCAGTGCATGGCCAGCGGCAGGCCGGCGCCCACCAGCAGCGGCGGCACGACGACGAACATCGCCATTTGCACGAGGTGCAGGACAAAAATCCCGGCGTTAAGCCTTATAAGCTGCGGATCGAGCAGCGCTCTGCGCAGCGCGCCGGGCACCGCCGCGGCAGCCGGCGCGCGCCGCGGCGCAACAGGCACCAGCCAGAGGGTCACGCCGATGGCCGCGAGCGCCAGCACGCCGGTCAGCGAGAACAGTCCCCCCATGCCGATCACTTGGTAGAGCGACGGCGCGGCGACCAATGACAGCGCAAAGCTGAAGCCGATCGTGGCGCCGATCATCGCCATGGTCTTGACGCGGTGCTGGTCGCGCGTCAAGTCGGCGGCGAGTGCCATCACCACCGCGGAAATCGCACCCGCGCCCTGCAGGCCGCGGCCGGCAATTGCCGTCCAGATATCGTCCGCGCCGGCGGCTACAAAGCTGCCAGCGGCGAAGATCAGCAGGCCCACCACCATCACGGGCTTGCGGCCCCAGCGGTCGGACGCCATGCCAAAGGGGATGTGCAGACATGCCTGCACCAGGCCGTAAGCGCCGAGCGCCACGCCCACCAGCAACAAATTGTCGCCTCCCGAGAGCCGCGGCGCGTGCACCGCGAACACCGGCAGGATGAGAAACAGCCCGAGCATGCGCATGCCGAAGATGCCGGCGAGCGAGGTGCCCGCCCGCAGCTCCTGCGCGCTCATGCGCTGGGAATTCATTGCGGAACGAAGAAAGGCTGGAAACCGGGATCCGGAACTCGCTATAGTAGCAAGTTTACTTTCGCCTTCCGGCGCAATGGACACCCACGGCATTCTGCGCATCCGCGGCGCGCGCACGCACAATCTCAAGAACCTGAGCGTCGAGCTGCCGCGCAACCGCCTGGTGGTGATCACCGGCCTGTCGGGCTCGGGAAAATCCTCGCTCGCCTTCGACACGCTGTACGCCGAGGGCCAGCGCCGCTACGTCGAGTCGCTGTCGGCGTACGCGCGCCAGTTCCTGCAATTGATGGAAAAGCCCGACGTCGACCTGATCGAGGGCCTGTCGCCGGCGATCGCCATCGAGCAGAAGGCCGGCAGCCACAACCCGCGCTCGACCGTCGGCACGGTCACCGAGATCCACGACTACCTGCGGCTGCTGTTTGCGCGTGTCGGCACGCCCTACTGCCCCGATCACGGCCTCGCGCTGCAGTCGCAGTCGGTCGCCCAGATGGTGGATCACGTGCTCGCACTGCCCGCGGACACTCGCCTCCTGGTGCTCGCGCCGGTGGTGGCCGGACGCCGAGGCGAGCAGGCCGACCTGCTCGATGAGCTGCGCGCGCAGGGCTTCACGCGCGTACGCGTCGACGGCAAAGTCCACGAGCTCGACGCGGCGCCGCGCCTCGCCCGGAACGTGAAGCACTCGGTCGACGTGGTGGTCGACCGGCTCAAGGTGCGCGCCGACGCCAAGCAGCGGCTGGCGGAATCGTTCGAGACGGCGCTGCGCCACGCCGACGGACGCGCCATCGCCGTCGAGTCGGACTCGGGCAGGGAACACCTGTTCTCGGCGAAATTCGCCTGCCCGGCCTGCAACTACGCGCTGGCCGAACTGGAGCCGCGCCTGTTCTCCTTCAACAATCCGGCCGGCGCCTGCCCGCGCTGCGACGGGCTCGGCGCCATCGAATTCTTCGATCCGAAGCGTGTCGTCGCGCACCCCAACCTCAGCCTCGCGGGCGGCGCCATCCGCGGCTGGGACCGGCGCAACCACTTCTACTACACGCTGCTGCTGTCGCTCGCCGCGCACTACGGCTTCGACATCGAAACACCGTGGGAAACGCTCGCCGACGAGGTGCAGAATCTCGTCCTGTACGGGTCCGGCGACGAGCGCATCGCCTTTCGCTACCCGGGCGCGCGCGGGCGCAGCACGCTCAAGGAGCACGCCTTCGAAGGCGTGGTGCCGAACCTCGAGCGCCGCTACCGCGAGACCGAGTCGAGCGTGGTGCGCGAAGAGCTGGCGAAGTACCGCAACACGCGCACCTGTCCGGAGTGCGCGGGCACGCGCCTGCGCCGCGAGGCGCGCCACGTGCGCGTCGCCGACATCAGCATCCACGAGATGTCGTGCTGGCCGCTGCGCCAGTCGCAGGACTTCTTCCGCAGCCTGGCGCTGCCCGGGGCGCGCGCCGCGGTGGCCGACCGGATCGTCAAGGAAATCGCCGGCCGGCTCGGCTTTCTGGTCAATGTCGGCCTGGACTACCTGACGCTTGAGCGCGCGGCGCAGACGCTGTCGGGCGGCGAGGCGCAGCGCATCCGCCTCGCCAGCCAGATCGGCTCCGGGCTGACCGGCGTCCTGTATGTGCTCGACGAACCCTCGATCGGCCTGCACCAGCGCGACAACGCCCGCCTCATCGAGACGCTGCAGCACCTGCGCGACCTCGGCAACTCGGTCATCGTGGTCGAGCACGATGCCGAGGCGATACTCGCCGCCGATCACGTGGTGGACATGGGCCCGGGCGCCGGCGAAGCCGGCGGCCGCATCGTCGCCGAAGGACCACCCGCGGCAATTCTCGCAAGTGAGCAGTCGCTGACCGGCAAGTACCTCTCGCACCGGCTGAACATCGACGTGCCGCGGCAGCGGCACCGGCGAAATGCGCGCAAGCTTCTGCGCATCGCGGGCGCGAGCGGCAACAACCTGAAGCGGGTGGAATTCGAGCTCCCGGTCGGCCTGCTCGTCTGCGTGACCGGCGTCTCCGGCTCGGGCAAGTCGACGCTGGTGAACGACACGCTGTACCGGGCGCTCGCGCGCCACCTCTACGGCAGCGCCGACGAGCCGGCGCCGCACGAGGCGCTCTCCGGGCTGGACAATTTCGACAAGGTGGTGAGCGTCGACCAGGCGCCGATCGGGCGCACGCCGCGCTCCAACCCCGCCACCTACACGGGCCTGTTCGCGCCCATCCGCGAGCTTTACGCCGGCGTGCCGGAGGCGCGCGCGCGCGGCTACGACGCCGGGCGCTTCTCGTTCAACGTCAAGGGGGGGCGCTGCGAAGCCTGCCAAGGCGACGGCCTGATCAAGGTCGAGATGCACTTCCTGCCCGACATCTACGTCGCCTGCGACGTCTGCCACGGCACGCGCTACAACCGCGAGACGCTGGAAATCCGCTACAAGACGAAGACGATCCACGACGCGCTGCAGATGACGGTGCGCGAAGCCCACGCCTTCTTCGGCGCCGTGCCAGCAGTGGCGCGGAAGCTGCAGACCCTGCTCGACGTCGGCCTGGGCTACGTGCAGCTCGGCCAGTCGGCGACCACGCTCTCGGGCGGCGAGGCGCAGCGCGTCAAGCTCTCGCTCGAGCTCTCCAAGCGCGACACCGGGCGCACGCTCTACATCCTCGACGAGCCGACCACCGGGCTGCATTTCCACGACATCAAGCTGCTGCTCGAAGTGCTGCACCGATTGCGCGAAGCCGGCAATACCGTCGTCGTGATCGAGCACAACATGGATGTCATCAAGACCGCCGACTGGTTGATCGACCTCGGTCCCGAGGGCGGCGACGGCGGCGGGCGCATCGTCGCGCAGGGCACGCCGGAGGCGGTGGCCAGGGTCCGGGAAAGCCACACCGGGCAGTACCTGCGGCATGCGCTCGCGCTGAAGAGTGCGGCGCGAGCGGAACGCGCCCCTGCCTGAGCCGCAGCCGGGGTTGTTTACAGCCGGCCGCCAATGGGGCGAGAATGGCCGCGCACCCCGATCCCGCATGCCCGGCAAGATCTTCCGCTTCGGGCCGACCCCGGAGCATCGCACCCAGCACCTGTTCGTGTTCCTGCACGGCAGTGGCGCCACCTCGAAGTCGATGATCCCGATCGCGTTCCGCTTCCAGGCGCGCTTCCCGAGCGCGGCGCTGGTGGTGCCGAGCGGCTTCGCCTCGTCCGAAATCGACCGCGACGCGCAGCAGTGGTACTCGAGCCGCGGCCTGACGGACGAGAATCGCCCGGAGCGCGTCGCCGCCATCCTGCCGCGGCTCGAGGCACTGGTGCGCCGCGAGCAGACCAACTGCCGCGTGCCTACGGAGCGCACCGTGCTGATCGGCTTTTCGCAGGGCGGCACGGTGGCGCTGGAGGCGGTGAAGCAGCTGCCCGGCCTGGCCGGCGCGGTGGTCGCCTACGCGGCGCGCTTCGCGCGCCTGCCCAAGAGCGGCATGCGCATCGGCTCGCGCGTGCACCTGGTGCACGGCGAATACGACGCGATCGTCTCGCGGGTGCACGCCGAGCGCGCGGCGCGCACGCTCGCCGCGCTGCACGTGCCGGTGACGCTCGACATCGTCGAGCATCTCGGCCACGCGCTCACGCACAGCGCCATCTGCCTCGGCTCGCTGCGCCTGCTGCAGGGCATCTACGAGGGCCGGCGCGCCACGCTGCATTGAATTGAAGCCGGCCATCGCCCGAGGCTAGAATCGGGCGCATGGGCACCGTCGTCGCATTGGGCGGTCAGGTCGGCGGCGCCAAGCTCGCCGAGGGGCTGTACCGCCTGCACGGCAAGGATCTCGCCGTGATCGTCAACACCGGCGACGACTTCGATTACCTCGGCCTGCACGTCTCGCCCGACGTCGACACCATGCTGTACGCGCTCGCCGGCATCGCCGATGCCGCCAAGGGCTGGGAGCCGGCCGGCGAGACCTTCGCCTGCCACGCCATGCTCATGCGCCTGCGGGGCCCCGGCGAGGTGCCGCTCGGCGACCGCGCGCTCGCGCTGCAGCTGCTGCGCGCCGAAGCGCTGCGCGCCGGGCGCGCGCCCACCGCGCTGACGCTCGATCTTTGCCAGCGCCTGGGCATCGAGGCACGCGTGCTGCCGATGAGCGACGATCCGGTGCGCACCATCGTCAACACCGAATCGGGCGCGCTCAGCTTCCAGGACTACTTTTTCGAACTGAAGTGCGAACCCGCGGTGCGCAGTTTCCAGTACGGCGGCGCCGACGAGGCGCGGCTCTCCGACCAGGTGCTCGACGCGCTGCACGCACACGATCTCGAGGC
>JAOTWE010000044.1 GCA_029863065.1 Betaproteobacteria bacterium | reverse complement strand
GGAGAAGACCCTGGTCCTGTACCAGGAGGCGCTGAAGTACGTGCGGCAGCTCGCCGCCAATCGCGGCGCCATCCTCATGGTGGGGACCAAGCGCCAAGCGCGCGAGATCGTGCGCGAGGAGGCCCTGCGCTGCGGCATGCCGTTCGTCGATCACCGCTGGCTCGGCGGCATGCTGACGAACTTCAAGACCGTCAAGCAGTCCATCAAGCGCCTGAAGGAAATGGAGCAGATGGCCGAGGACGGGACGTTCGACAACATGGCGAAGAAAGAGGCCCTCGGCCTGCAGCGCGAGCTGACCAAGCTGCAGCGCTCGCTGGGCGGCATCAAGGACTTGAACGGCCTGCCCGATGCGCTGTTCGTGATCGACGTCGGTTACCAGAAGGGGGCGATTGCCGAAGCGGTCAAGCTGGGTATCCCCGTGGTCGGCGTCGTCGACACCAATCATTCGCCCGAGGGCATCAGCTACGTGATCCCGGGAAACGACGACTCGAGCCGCGCCATCCGCCTTTATGCACGCGGCATTGCCGACGCCGTTCTCGACGGCCGCTCCAACGCGGTCGAGGAAGTGGCCGCGGCCTCGAAGGACGAATTCGTCGAAGTGGACGACGAGGCGGGCGCCTGATTCCGGCGGGACACGCGGCAACCGGGGGCCAGCGGCCCCTCTTTTTTGACTTCTGGAGCATGACGCGATGGCGGAGATCAGTGCAGGCCTGGTGAAAGAGCTGCGCGAGCTGACCGGGCTCGGAATGATGGAATGCAAGAAGGCGCTCGCCGAAGCGGGCGGCGACCTGAAAAAGGCCGAGGAGCTGCTGCGCATCAGGAGCGGCGCCAAGGCGAGCAAGGCGGCCGGGCGCGTGGCGGCCGAGGGCGTGATCGGCGCCTGGCTGGCGCCGGACGGCAAGCTCGGTGCCCTGCTGGAACTCAATTGCGAAACCGATTTCGTGGCCAAGAACGAGGATTTTCTCGCGTTCGCGCAATCGTTGGCCGAAATGGTGGCCACGGGCAATCCGAAAGATGTCGCGCAATTGTCTTCGGTACAGGTGGAAGAGCGGCGCAAGGCGCTGGTGCAAAAGATCGGCGAGAACATCACCATCCGGCGCTTCGCGCGGCTGCAGGCGAGCAGGCCCCTGGCCCTGTACCTGCATGGCACGAGGATCGGCGTTCTGGTCGACATTGACGGACCCGAGGACCTCGGCAAGGACCTGGCGATGCACATCGCCTTCGCCAAGCCGCAATACCTGGCGAAGTCCGACGTCCCGACGGACATCGTCGCGCGCGAGCGCGAAATCGCGGCGGCGCGCGCCAAGGATTCCGGCAAGCCCGCCGAAATCGTCACCAAGATGGTCGAGGGTGCGGTCAACAAGCATCTCGGCGAAATCAGCCTGCTCGGGCAGCCGTTCGTCAAGGACGACAAGCAGACCATAGAGAAGCTGCTGGCGGCGAAAAAGGCGAAGCTGCACGGCTACCGCTTTCTGGTGGTCGGCGAGGGCATCGAGAAGAAATCGAGCGACTTCGCCGCCGAGGTCATGGCCACGGCCGGAGCGGGGCGCTAGGGACCAGCGATGAAGCTGCGCGAAGCCGCGATCGGCTCCAAATACAAGCGCATTCTGCTGAAGTTGTCGGGCGAGGCGCTGATGGGGGACGATACCTACGGTATCAACCGGCAAACCATCGAGACCATCGTCCAGGAGATCGCCGCTGTCGCCCGGCTGGGCGTGGAAATAGGAGTGGTCATCGGTGGCGGCAACATCTTTCGCGGCGTAGCGCCGGGGGCGGCGGGCATGGACCGCGCCACCGCCGACTACATGGGCATGCTGGCGACGGTGATGAACGCACTCGCATTGCAGGACGCCATGCGTCGCGCCGGGCTCGATTGCCGGGTACAGTCCGCCCTCAACATCGAGCAGGTCGTCGAACCTTACATCCGCGGCAAGGCCATCCGCTACCTCGAGGAGGGCAGGATCGTGGTGTTCGCCGCGGGCACCGGCAATCCGTTCTTCACGACCGACACGGCGGCGGCGCTGCGCGCCAGCGAGGTCGGGGCCGAAATCGTGCTCAAGGCGACCAAGGTGGATGGCGTGTATACCGCCGACCCGAAAAAAGACCGGACGGCAACGCGCTACACGCGGCTGAGCTTCGACGAGGCGATCCAGCGCAAACTCAAGGTCATGGACGCGACGGCGCTCGCCTTGTGCCGCGACCAGAAGCTGCCGGTGAACGTGTTCAGCATTTTCAAGAAGGACGCGCTGCTGCGCGTGATCGCCGGCGAGGACGAAGGCACGCTGGTGCACGTCTGAAGGAGAGCCTAATGCTAGCCGAACTCAGGAAGGCGACAGAGCAGAAGATGCACAAGAGCGTCGAGGCATTCAAGGCCGATCTGTCCAAGGTGCGCACTGGCCGTGCGCATACCGGGCTGCTCGATCACATCGTCGTCGACTATTACGGTGCGCCGACGCCGCTCAATCAGGTCGCCCGGGTGACACTGCTGGACTCGCGCACCATCGGCGTCGCGCCGTTCGAGAAGAAGCTGCTGCAGGCGGTGGAAAAGGCGATTCGCGATTCCGACCTGGGGTTGAATCCGGCCGGCATGGGCGACACCGTGCGCGTGCCGATGCCCGCCCTCACCGAGGAGCGGCGCAAGGAGCTCGTCAAGGTGGTGCGCCACGAGGCCGAGAACGCGCGCATCGCGGTGCGCAATCTGCGTCGCGACGCCAACCACCACCTCAAGGAAGCGCTGAAGAAGAAGGAGGTCTCGGAAAACGACGAGCGGCGCGCCCAGGACGACGTGCAGAAACTCACCGACCGCTCGATCGCCGAGATCGACAAGCTGCTGCAGCAGAAGGAAGCCGAGCTTCTCGCGGTCTAGCGCGCATGAAACCCGAGAGCCCCACGACGGCAATTCCCGAGCACGGCGCGGTGCCGCGGCACGTCGCCGTGATCATGGACGGCAATGGTCGCTGGGCCAAGCAGCGCCACATGCCGCGCTTTGCCGGGCATCGGCGCGGCGTCGAAGCGGTGCGCGGCACGGTGCAGGCCTGCGCCGCGCGCGGGGTGGAATACCTGACGCTGTTTGCGTTCAGCTCGGAGAACTGGCGCCGCCCGGCCGACGAAGTGGCACTGCTCATGCAGTTGTTCAATCTCGCGCTGACCAGCGAGGTGCAAAAGCTGCACCGCAATGGCATCCGCCTGCGCGTGGTGGGCGATTTGTCGCGCTTCGATGCGCGCATGCGCACTCTGATCGAGCAGGGCGAGCGCACCACCGCCGGCAATATGCGGCTCACCCTGACCATAGCCGCTAACTACGGCGGTCGCTGGGACATCCTGCAGGCGCTCGGCCGCCTGCTGCGCGAGCACCCGGAGACCGCGCACGGTCCGATCGAGGAAGCGCAACTCGCGCCATATCTGGCGATGAGCTACGCGCCCGAGCCGGATCTGTTCATCCGCACTGGCGGCGAACAGCGTGTCAGCAACTTTCTGCTGTGGCAGCTCGCCTATTCCGAGCTGTACTTCACCGAGACGCTATGGCCGGATTTCGACGCCGCGGCGCTGGATGCGGCGATCGCCTCCTATGCACGCCGCGAGCGCCGTTTCGGCCGCACCAGCGAGCAGCTTGAGGAGGCCAAGCGCGCACAATCCGCGGCGACCGGTGCGCTCGCCTGAAGGCCTGCTGCGGCGCGTCCTGACGGCCGCGGTGCTGCTGGCAGTTTTCCTTGCCGCGCTGCTGCTGCTCGACAAGCGGTATTTCGGCAGCCTTGTCGCTGCCGCGCTGGTCATCGCCGGCCACGAATGGGGCCGGCTCGCCGGCTTGGGCGCGCGCGCAGCGCTGCTCTACGGCGTCGCCATTGGGGTAGTCGTGGGCGCGATCGCCTGGGCGCCCAACGCCGGAGCCTCGTTGCGCGATGCCCTGCTCGGGGCGGGCGTGGTGTTCTGGCTGCTGCTCGCACCCGCCTGGCTGCGCTACGGCGTCGGGCGTTCCGGACGCCTGACTCTCGCCGCTGCGGGCGTTTTCGCGCTGGTCCTCGCCGCCTTCGCTGCATTGTTTCTTCCGGCCGGCCAGTTGCTGCTCGTCCTCGGGCTGGTGTGGCTCGCCGACACGGCCGCCTACTTCGCCGGCAATGCCTATGGCCGACGCCGCCTGGCGCCGTCGATCAGTCCCGGGAAGACCTGGGAGGGCGCTGCCGGAGCCGCCGCCGCCACGCTCATCTACGCTATCATCTGCGCACTGCCGGGTGCGCCGCTCGGTCCCTATGTAAAGGGGGCAACCTGGGCGGCCTACCTGGCCGGTGCCGTCCTGCTGTGCGGCGTGAGCGTCGTCGGCGATCTTTTCGAATCGGCGCTCAAGCGCCGCGCGGGCGCCAAGGACAGCGGCTCGCTGCTGCCCGGCCACGGCGGCGTTCTCGACCGGATCGATAGCGTAATGTCGACACTGCCGATCGCCGCGATGCTTCTCCATTTGCTCGCACGATCATGACGCCCGCACAACGCCACGCGGATTCGCGGCAGGCGCTCGGCCTCGTGATCCTGGGTGCCACCGGTTCCATCGGCTCGAGCACGCTGGACGTCGTCGCGCGCCACCCGCAGCGCTACAGTGTGCGTGCGCTGACCGCGCACACGTCGACGCAGCGGTTGCTGAAACTTTGCGATCGCCATCGTCCCCGCCAAGCCGTGCTTTCGGGCTGCGTGGAGGATGCGGCGCTGCGCCGGCGGTTCGCCGAAGCCGGGTGCGAGCTGCGATTCGGTCCCGCAGCGCTGGCGGAGGTCGCGGCGGCGGTGGAATGCGATGCGGTGATGGCGGCTATCGTCGGTGCTGCCGGATTGCCGGCGACGCTGGCGGCGGCATGTGCCGGCAAGCGGGTGCTCCTCGCCAACAAGGAAGCTCTGGTGATGGCCGGGCCGCTGTTCATGCGGGCGGCCGGCGAGGCGGGGGCGGTCCTGCTGCCAATCGACAGCGAGCACAACGCCGTGTTCCAGTGCCTGCCGCAGGAGGGCGCCGGCGTGTCGCTGCGCGGCGTGCGCCGCATCCAGCTGACCGCCTCCGGCGGCCCGTTCCGCGTCACGCCGCTCGAGCGCCTGGCGCGCGTGACGCCGGATGAAGCCTGCGCCCACCCGAACTGGGTCATGGGGCGCAAGATCTCGGTTGATTCCGCCACCATGATGAACAAAGGCTTGGAGGTAATCGAGGCGCACTGGCTGTTCGGCCTGCCGGCGGAGCGCATTGGCGTGCTGATTCACCCGCAAAGCGTGGTGCATTCGCTGGTCGAGTACCTGGACGGCTCGGTGATCGCGCAGCTGTCGCATCCCGACATGCGCGTGCCGATCGCCCACGCGCTCGGTTTTCCCGAGCGCATCGACTCGGGGGCGCGCACGCTCGATCTGGGCGCCGTCGGCCAGCTCTCGTTCGGGCAGCCGGATGCGGCGCGCTTCCCCTGTTTGGAACTGGCCTATGGCGCGCTGCGCGCCGGCGGCAATGTGCCCGCCGTGCTGAACGCCGCGAATGAAGTTGCGGTACAGGCCTTTCTGGCCGGCCGGCTGCGGTTCACTGGAATCGCGCCTGTGATTGAAGAGGCGCTCGCCCGCGTAGCGGCCGGCACGGCGGCCTCGCTCGAGCACGTGATGGACGCCGACGCGCGGGCACGACGCGCCGCGGCGGATTCCGTCATGCGCCTCATGGGGCAGGCCGCATGAGCTTCCTGCATACCGTGGCGGCCTTCATCGTCGCCCTGGGCGTGCTGATCGTGGTGCACGAGTACGGGCACTACCTGGTGGCACGTCTGTGCGGGGTGAAAGTGCTGCGGTTCTCGGTCGGTTTCGGGCGCTCATTGGCGACGTGGCGGCGCGGGCGCGATCAGACCGAGTGGGTGATCGCGGCGATTCCGTTCGGCGGCTACGTGAAGATGTTGGACGAGCGCGAGGCGCCGGTGGCGGCGCACGAAGTGGCGCGCGCCTTCAACCGGCAGGGCGTGGCGAAGCGCGTGCTGATCGTGTCTGCCGGACCGCTATTCAATTTCCTGTTTGCCATCGCCGTATACGCGGGGCTGTACATGGTCGGATTGCCGGAGGCGCGCCCGGTGCTGGCCGAGCCGGCGGCAGCGACGCTGGCGCAGGCCGCGGGGGTGCGTGGCGGCGACCTGGTGCGCTCGATCGACGGCCAGCCGCTCGCCACTTGGCAGGAGCTTCGCTGGCGCGTGCTGCAGGCCGCGCTGCAGCGCGAGTCGCTGGGCATCGAGGTCATCAACACGCGCGACCAGATCTCCAATCTGACGCTGGACCTCAGCAACTATCCGACCGACGAGGTCGAAAGTGACGTTCTCGAGAGGATCGGCCTGCGTTTGTACCGGCCGCCGCTCGATCCGGTACTGGGGCAAGTGGTGGCAGGCAGCGCGGCCGCGCGCGCCGGACTGGAAAAAGGCGACCGCGTGACCCGCATCGACGACCGGCCGGTGGCGACGTGGGAGGACTTGGTGAGGGAGGTGCGGCGGCGCCCGGGTCTGCCGACGCGCCTGCAGATCGAACGCGGGGACCTCAGCATGATCCTGCAGGTGACGCCCGAGGACGTGGCGGTGAACGGCGAGCGCATCGGCCGCATCGGCGTCGCGCCGGAGATTCCGGCTGCGCGCGCGGATCGCATTTTCGTGCACGTGCGCCACGGGCCGCTCGCCAGCGTCGGACTCGCGGCTGCCAAGACCTGGGACATCTCCGTGTTCAGCCTGCGCATGCTCGGCAAGATGCTGCTCGGCGAAGTGTCATGGAAGAACCTGTCGGGCCCGGTGACCATCGCCGACTTCGCTGGCCAGTCGGCGCAGCTCGGCTGGATTCCTTACCTGACGTTTCTTGCGCTGATCAGCATCAGCCTCGGCGTGCTCAACCTCCTGCCCATTCCCCCGCTGGACGGTGGACACCTCATGTTTTACCTCGTCGAAGTACTCAAGGGGAGCCCGGCGTCGGATCGCGCCATCGAATTCGGCCAGCGCGTCGGCATCGCCCTGCTTCTGGTGCTGATGGCGTTCGCGTTCTACAACGACCTTACGCGCTTGTTCGCGGGCTGACCCGGATATCGCTGATGCGCAAGCGAATTCTCGCGGCGCTCGCCTGGGCGCTGCTGGCGGCGGCCGGCGCCGCCGCCGCCGCCGACTTCCTTCCCTTCACGGTCAAGGACATCCGCGTCGAGGGCGTGCAGCGCACCGACCCGGGTACCGTCTTCAGCTACCTGCCGGTCAAGGTGGGGGAGACGCTGACCGCGGAGAAGGCGCAGCAGGCGCTGCGCGCCCTGTTTGCCACGGGATTCTTCAAGGACGTGCGGCTCGAGACCGAGAACGGCGTGCTGGTGGTCCTGGTCGAGGAACGTCCGGCGATTTCGCAAGTCGATTTTTCCGGCGTGAGCGAGTTCCCGCTGGACAGTCTGCGGCGCGCGCTGCGCGACCTCGGCCTGGGCGAAGGGCAGATCCTCGACCGCGCCGTCCTCGAGAGCGCGGAGCAGGAGCTCAAGCGCCAGTACCTGTCGCGCGGCAAGTATGCCGCCGAAGTGCAGACCACTGTGACGCCGCTCGAGCGCAACCGGGTGGCGATCAACTTCGCCGTGACCGAAGGCGAGGTGGCGAAGATTCGCACCATCAAGATCGTCGGCGCGCGCGCCTTTGCCGAGAACGATCTGCTCGACCTATTCGTCCTGCGCACACCGGGCTGGCTGACCTGGTACACGAAGCACGACCAGTACTCGCGCCAGCGCCTGTCCGCGGACCTGGAGACGCTGCGCTCGTACTACCTCGACCAGGGGTATCTCGACTTCAACGTCGACTCGACCCAGGTCTCGATCACGCCCGACCGCAAGGACGTCTACATCACCGTCAACATCACCGAAGGGGAGAAGTACACGGTGTCGGACGTGCGCATTGGCGGACAAAAGCTGGTGCCCGAGGAAGAGCTGGAGAAACTGCTGCGCATCAGGCCGGGAGACGTGTTCTCCCGGCAGCGGCTCATCGAGTCGCAGAAGGCGATCGCCGACCGGCTCGGCAACGACGGCTACGCCTTCGCCAATGCCAACGCCGTGCCCGAAGTGGACCGGGAAAAGCGCACGGTGGCGTTCACGATCCTGATCGACCCGGGGCGACGCGTCTACGTGCGCCGCATCAATGTCGTCGGCAACAGCAAGACGCGCGACGAGGTCGTGCGCCGCGAAATGCGCCAGCTCGAGGGCGCTTACTACGACGCGTCGAAGATCCAGCTGTCGCGGCGGCGGATCGACCGCACGCGCTACTTCAATGAAGTCACGGTCGACACGGCGCCCGTTGAAGGACGGCCCGACCAGGTGGATGTCACTTACACCGTCGAGGAGCGCTCGACCGGCGCGCTCGCGTTCGGCGTCGGCTTTTCCACGCTCGACAAGTTCATTCTTTCGGCGTCGATCACCCAGCCCAACGTCTTCGGCACTGGCAAGTTCCTGGCGTTAGAGCTGAACAGCGGCACGGTCAACAAGATCTACTCGCTATCCTACGTCGATCCGTACTATACGGTCGACGGCGTCAGCCGCGGATTCGATGTCTACAAGCGCGATGTCGACGCCTCGACGCTCGCCACCGGCGCCTACGGCACCAAGACGGTGGGAGGCGGCATCAAGTTCAGCTACCCGTTATCGGAGCGCGTCACCGTGAGCTTCGGCGCCCTCGCCGAGAGCGTCGACGTCATCACGTTCGAGAACAGCTCGACAATCTACAAGGATTTCGTCGCCGCCTTCGGCAACAAGTACCGCTACGGCGCCTTCACCGCGGCGTGGGCGCGCGATACGCGCGACAGCCTGATCGTCACCACCGACGGCCTGCTGACCCGCTTCAGCACGGAGCTGGCGGGAGGCGACCTGCAGTACTACCGGCTGGGCATCAACCAGCAGATTTACTGGCCGCTCAGCCGCAGCCTCACCTTGCTGCTGAACGCGGACCTCGGCTACGCCAACGGCAGCGGCGGCAAGCCCCTGCCATTCTTCAAGAACTACTATGCCGGCGGGCCGGGAACGGTACGCGGCTACCAGGACTTCTCGCTCGGCCCGCGCGACAGCCTGGGCAACTCGCTCGGCGGCACGCGCCGCGTGGTCGGCAACCTGGAGCTCCTGTTTCCGATGCCGGGCGCGGCGCAGGACAAGTCGCTGCGCGTGGGCGTGTTCGTCGATGCCGGCCAGGTGTACGGCGCGGGCGAGCCGGTCGATCTGTCGGAGATGCGTTATTCCGCAGGGATCGCGCTTGCCTGGGCCTCGCCCCTCGGACCGCTGCGCCTTTCGTACGCCACGCCGCTGAATGAGCGCGCCGGCTTCGACCGCGTGCAGAGGTTACAATTGAAGTTCGGCACCGCGTTCTGACCCATCGGACGATTCATGCAGAAGCTCACCGCACTACTGGCACTGCCGTTCTCGCTGGCGCTTGCGCTGTTGGCACTTCCCGCCGCCGCGCAGTCGGAAGCGCGCATCGGCTTCGTCAATACGGCGCGCATCCTGCGCGACGCGACGCCGGCAGTGCGCGCGCAGAAGAAGATCGAGGCGGAATTTTCCAAGCGTGATCAGGAGCTCGCCAAAGTCGCCGAACAGCTCAAGCGCATGCAGGACGAGCTCGAGCGCCAGGGCGTCACCTTGCCCGACAGCCAGCGCCGCACCAAGGAACGGGAGTTCAACGACCTGAACCGGGATTTCCAGCGCCGCCAGCGCGAGTTCCGCGAGGACCTCAATCAGCGCCGTAACGAGGAACTGGCGCAAGTGGTCGAGCAGGCGAATCGCGTGATCCGCCAGATCGCCGAGCAGGAGAAGTACGACATCATCTTCCAGGACGCTGTCTACGCGAACCCGCGCATCGACATCACCGACCGGGTGATCAAGGCGCTCGAGGGCAAACCGCCCGCGCGCTGACATGGCGGGCCCGATTTCCCTCGGCGAGATCGCGTCCAGGCTCGGCGGGCGCGTGGTCGGCGATGCCGGCATCCTGGTCGAGCAGGTCGCTTCCCTCGAGCATGCCCAGGAGCACCACATCGCGTTCTACTCCAGCGCGCGCTACAAGTCGCAGCTGGCGGCGACGCGCGCGGCGGCCGTGATCCTCGGGCCGCAGGCCGAGCGGCTGACGGCGCTGCCGCGCATCGTCAGCGACAATCCTTACGCGTATTTCGCCCGCGTGTCGCAGCTGTTCAATCCAGCACCCGCACCGCGCCCGGGAGTTGACTCGGCGGCGCACGTCGACACGCAGGCGCGCGTGGCACCCAGCGCGCGCATCGAGGCCGGCGCCGTGGTGTGCCCGGCGGCGCAGATCGGCGAGCGCGCGTGGATCGGCGCCGGCTGCTACGTCGGCGAGGCCGCGGCGGTGGGTGCCGACAGCCGGCTGCATGCGTCCGTCGTGGTGTACGCGGGTTGCCGCATCGGCCAGCGCGCCATCATTCATTCGGGCGCCGTGATCGGTGCGGATGGCTTCGGCATGGCACAGGAGGCGGGCCGCTGGCTGAAGGTGCCGCAGATCGGCCGCGTCCTGGTCGGCGACGACGTCGAGATCGGCGCCAATACGACGATCGACCGCGGCACGGTGGACGACACCGTGATCGAGGACGGCGTCAAGCTCGACAACCAGGTGCAGATCGGCCACAACTGCCGCATCGGCGCGCACACGGCGATGGCCGGGTGCGCCGGCGTGGCGGGCAGCGCGCACATCGGCAAACGCTGCACTCTCGGCGGCGCCGCCGTCGTCCTCGGGCACCTGAGCCTGTGCGACGACGTGCACGTTTCCGCAGCCACGGTCATTACGCGCTCCATCCGCAAGCCGGGTACCTATACCGGCCTGCACCCCTTCGACGACAACGCCTCCTGGGCGCGCAACGCCGCGCTGCTGCGGCATCTGGCCGAGCTCGTCGCGCGCGTCGGCGCGCTCGAGAAGCGCGGCAAGGAAAGGAAGAAACGCAATGGCTGAACCGGATTCGCTGCCGCTTCTGGATTACCTGCCGCAGCGCTACCCGCTGCTGATGATCGATCGCGTGCTCGAATGCGAGCCGGGCAAGCGCATCCTCGCGCTGAAGAACGTCAGCAACAACGAGCCGCATTTCCCGGGCCATTTCCCGGGCCTGCCGATCATGCCTGGCGTGCTGATCCTGGAGGCGATGGCGCAGGCTTCTGGCATCCTCGTCTTTCGCACGCGCGGCGATCGGCCCGACGCCAATACCGTCTACTACTACGCGGGCATCGACAAGGCGCGCTTCAAGAAGCCGGTCGTACCGGGCGACCGGCTCGAGATCGAGGCCCTCATCCTGGCGCACAAGCGCACGATCTGGAAATTCGACTGCATGGCACGCGTCGACGGCGCGGTGGTCGCCGAAGCCGAGATCCTCGTCACCGAACAGGTCAAGGGGCGATAGTGAGCGCAGGGCAGGTGCATCCCAGCGCCATCGTGCATCCGGGTGCAAAGCTCGCGCCGGGCGTGGCGGTCGGCGCCTTCTCGATCATCGGCGAACAGGTGGAAGTGGGCGAGGGCAGCTGGATCGGGCCGCACGTGGTGATCGAAGGGCGCACCCGAATTGGCCGCGCTAACCGCATCTACCAGTTCTCGTCCATCGGCGCGCCGCCGCAGGACAAGAAGTACGATGGCGAAGACACGGCGGTCGAAATCGGCGACCGCAACACGCTGCGCGAGTACGTGACGATCAATCGCGGCACGGCGGGCGACGCCGGCGTGACGCGCGTCGGCGACGACAACTGGATCATGGCCTACGTGCACTTTGCGCACGACTGCCAGATCGGCAGCAACACGATCTTTGCCAATGCCAGCGCGCTCGCGGGACACGTGCAGGTGGGCGATTGGGCGATCCTCGGCGGCTATACGACCGCGCACCAGTTCGTGCGCATCGGTGCGCACAGCTTCACCGCCATGGCGACCTATCTGTCGCAGGACCTGCCGCCGTATGTCATGGCAGCGGGCAACATGGCCAAGCCCTACGGCATCAACAGCGAGGGCCTGCGCCGGCGCGGCTTCGGTGCCGACGTCATCGCGCGCATCAAGCGCGCCTACCGCACGCTGTACCGCGCGGGTCTGAGCCTGGAGGACGCCAAGCGCGAGCTCGCGACGCAGGCCGCGGAATGTCCGGAGGTCGCCGACCTGCACGAATTCGTGGCGCGCTCCAGGCGCGGCTGCATCCGCTAGCGCCGTGAACGACGGCGCGCATCACGTCGCCATGGTGGCCGGCGAGGCTTCCGGCGACCAGCTCGGCGCGCATCTCATCGCCGCCCTGAAGGCGAGACGGCCGCAACTGCGCTTTTCCGGCATCGGCGGCACGCGCATGGCGGCCGAGGGATTCGAGGTCAACGTGCCGCTCGACCGGCTGGCAGTGCGCGGGTACGTGGAGGCCCTGCGCCACTACCGCGAGATCATGCGAATCCGCCGCCGGCTTGGCGACGCCCTGCTTCAGGAGCGACCCGGGCTGTTCATCGGCGTCGACGCCTCGGATTTCAATCTCGATCTGGAGCGCCGCCTGAAGCTGGCCGGCATTCCCACCGTGCATTATGTAAGCCCTTCAGTGTGGGCATGGCGGCGCTGGCGCGTGCGCCGCGTAGCGCGATCCGCGACGCACCTCCTGGCGATGTTCCCGTTCGAGCCTGCGCTGTACGCGAAATCCGGGCTGCCGGTCACCTACGTGGGCCATCCGCTCGCCGACATCATTCCCCTCAATGTGGACAAGGTGAACGCGAAATCCCAGCTGCGCCTGCCATCGCGCAAGCTGGTGGTTGCGCTCCTGCCGGGCAGCCGGCGCTCCGAGCTCGAGCACATGGCGGAGATCTTCATTCTGGCCGCGCACCGCTTTCGCCAGGAAATTGCGGACGTGCATTTCGTGTGCCCGCTCGCCACACGCGAGACACGCGACCTGTTCGAGGCGACCCTGCACGCGCACGAGCGCACCGACCTGCCGCTGACGCTGCTCTTCGGCCACTCGCACGAGGCGCTCGCCGCCGCCGACCTGGCGTTGGTGGCGAGCGGCACGGCGACGCTCGAAGCCGCGCTTTTCAAGACACCCATGGTCATCACCTACCGTCAGTCGGCCCTTTCATGGGCACTGCAGCGCCAGATGCTGTATCTGCCCTACGTCGGCATGCCCAACATCCTTGCCGGCGAGCGCCTGGTGCCCGAGCTGATCCAGGGCAAGGCGACGCCGGCGGCGCTGTCGGCGGCACTGCTGGATTTGCTGCGCGACACGGCGCTGCAGCAGCGGCAGATTCATCGTTTTCGGGAAATGCACGAACTGCTCAGGCAGAACAACGCGCAAAAGGCGGCCGACGCAGTGCTGAGCGTGCTCGATGCGGGCCGTGCCTGAGCGGCTGGTCTGCGGCGTGGACGAAGCGGGCCGGGGACCCATCGCCGGCCCCGTGTTCGCGGCTGCGGTGCTGCTCGATCCGCTGCAGCCGATCCTTGGGCTCAGGGATTCGAAGCAGCTTTCCGCCGCGCGCCGCGAGTCGCTGGCGCGTTCGATTCAGGGCGCGGCGCTCGCCTGGGCTGTCGCCAGCGCGAGCGTCGAGGAGATCGACCGACTCAATATACTGCAGGCGTCGCTGCTGGCGATGCGGCGCGCCGTCGAGCGCCTCGCGATCGCCCCGCAGGAGGCTTGGGTCGACGGCAATCGCTGCCCCGCGCTCGAGTGTGCCGTGCGTGCCGTGGTCGGCGGTGACCGCAGCGTGCCGCAGATCTCGGCCGCCTCGATCCTCGCCAAAACCGCGCGCGACGCGGAAATGCTGCGCCTGCATGCGCAGTACCCCTGCTACGGCCTCGACCGGCACAAGGGTTACCCGACGCCCGAGCACCTCGCGCTCCTCGCGCGCCACGGCGCCAGCGCCGTTCACCGCCGAACGTTCGCGCCGGTGCGCGAGATTCTCGGCGCGTGAGTCTGCTGCGCTCCAGGGACAATCCGCGCGTTCGCCGCTGGCACGCGCTCGGGCACGATGCCCGCGCGCGCCGCGACGAGCACCGCGCGCTGATCGAAGGCGCGCATCTGCTGGCCGCTTATCTGGACGCCGGCGCGCAACCGCTGGCGGTCATCGTCAGCGAAGCCGGCCTGCGTAACCCGGAGATCGCGGCGCTGGCGCAACGGGCAGGCCCGGCGCCGGTAACGCTGACCGACGCCCTGTTTCGCTGGCTCGCGGACGCGGTCGCGCCGGCGGGGCTGGCGGCGGAGATCGCGCTGGCGCCCTCCGCCCCAACGCTTGCACAGGCGCGCCATGCCATCTTCCTCGACGGCATCCAGGATGCCGGCAACGTCGGCGCCATCCTGCGCAGCGCGGCGGCTTTCGGCGTGGACACCGCGGTGCTTGGGCGGGGCTGCGCCGATGCGTGGTCGCCGAAAGTGCTGCGCGCGGCGATGGGCGGGCACTTCGCGCTGGGCATCGCCGAGGTTGCGGACCTCGTTGGCGCGCTGACGGATTTCCGCGGCCGGCTGATCTGCGCGGTTGCCGCCGGCGGCGAGGCGCCGGCGGCGTTGGATCTGACCGGGCAGTTGGGGTGGATTTTCGGCGCCGAAGGGCAGGGCGTGAGCCGGGCGGCCGCGGCACAGGCGGCGCATCGCATCAGCATCCCCCTCGAGCCAGGGGTCGAATCGCTCAATGTCGCGGCGGCCGCGGCGATCCTGTTCTACGAGCGCTCGCGCCAGCTCAGTACATCGGGCGCTCGATCCTGAGCTCGCGCAGGATGTTGGTGGCGATTTCCTCGATCGATTTGGCGGTGGAATTGATCCAGCGTATGGCTTCGCGGCGCATCAGCCGCTCGGCCTGCTCGACCTCGTAGCGGCAGTTCTCCAGGTCGGCGTAGCGGCTGTTGGGACGGCGCTCGCGGCGGATCTCGCGCAGGCGCTCCGGCGCGATGCTCAGGCCGTAAAGTCGCGCCTTGCACGGCACGAGCGCCGCGGGCAGCTGCATGCGCTCGAAGTCCTCGGGAATGAGTGGGTAGTTCGCCGTCTTCACGCCGAATTGCAGGGCCAGATAAAGGCTGGTCGGCGTCTTGCCGCAGCGCGACACGCCCACCAAAATCACGTCGGCCTGATCGAGCTCGCGGTGCGAGGCGCCGTCGTCGTGCGCCATGGCGAAATTGATCGCTTCGATGCGGTGCGCGTAGCCCGGCTTGTCGAGGGCACTGTGCGAGCGCCCGATGGTATGCGTCGACTGCACCCCCAGCGCGGCTTCCAGCGGGTCGATGAAGGTCTCGAAGAAATCCACGAACAGGGCGTTCGCTCTGCGCACCACTGCGCGCACATCGCCATTGACGAGGGTGGAAAAGACGATGGGCTGGCCGTTGCCGCGGCGGGCTTCTTCCTCGATGCGCGCGCGGCAGTCTTCGGCCTGGTCCTGCGAATTGACGAATGGCAGCATGACCTGGTGGAACTCCACGCCCTCGAACTGCGTCAGCAGGCTGTGGCCGAGCATCTGCGCTGTGATGCCGGTGCCGTCGGAAATGAAGAACACGGTGCGGCGCTGCGGCATGCAGCTAAAATACGGTCTTTGGCTGCCCGCAGCAACCGTAGGAACGCAAATGAAGTATGTTGCCTGGCTGAAGGACCTGCGCATGGCGGACTTGCCGCATGTCGGCGGCAAGAACGCCTCCTTGGGCGAGATGATCGGCGCCCTAACCGCGTCCGGAATCCGTGTTCCCGGTGGCTTCGCGACGACGGCCGACGCCTACCGCGAGTTCCTCAGTGCCGAGGGGCTGGACCAGCGCATTGCCAAGCGCATTGCAGGGCTCAAAGGCGGCGATGTGGAGGCGCTGGCGCGCTGCGGCTTGGAGATCCGCGGCTGGATCGAGAAGGCCACTCTTCCGGATAAGCTTGATAAAGAGATAAGGACGTATTATCAAGAACTTACAAAATCTACCTCG
>JAOTWE010000042.1 GCA_029863065.1 Betaproteobacteria bacterium | reverse complement strand
CAGTTTTCTCAAGCGCGGCTCGACCGGCCACATCGATTTCGTCTCGCCGCTGCCGTGTCCGTTCAACTACGGCTCGGTGCCGACGCATGTCGGGCTCGAGGGCGATCTGCTCGATGCCGTGGTGCTGGGGCCGCGGCTGGCACTGGGCACGCGGCTGCGGGTCAAAGCCTGGGGCGCGGTGACCCTGACCGACCGTGGCATGAGCGATGACAAGCTGATCTGCAGCGACCGGCCCCTGCAGCCGTCCGATCGCGAGAAGGTACTGCGTTTCTTCGGCTTCTACGCCCGCTGCAAGGCAGTGCTGAATTTCTGGCGCCGCCGTCCGGGGCGCAATGCCTGCGAGGGCTGGTGCGAGGCCAGGTTCGCGCTGTCCCGGGCCCGGGTGCGCGACGACACCTGGCGCGGGCCGCCGGTCGAATTTTGATCGAGCAAAAGGCGCCCGTCGGGCGTGCCGCTGCATTGCAAGGGCAGCGCATCGCGGAGTCCATGGTGCAGGCATTCAGCGACGCAGCTGTAGCGAACACGCTTCGCACCTTTGGCCCGGGTAGTAGGTGTCGCCGACGGCGACGCGATCTGCGCGTCGAGGTCGACGCCCAGCGCCCGCGCGCCGCGCTAGGGCGACAGGCAGGCTGGGGCGCGCGCCGCCGCGCTCAACTGGCGCGGCCTACGCAGAAGAAACCTTGCCGAAGCGGGGTCTGTGTGAGGGCTGCTGAGAAAGACCAACAGATTGCCTTCGGCGTTCTGCGGCTCCAGTTCAGGTCGACGCCTACGGGGGCCACGCGAAAGCCAATCGACTAGCTTTCTTTCGGGCCGCGCAATTCCCGCACTGCGGCCTCCACCCGCCGCCACAGCTTCGCCTGCGCCTCGTCGCCGGCGTGCTCGAAGGACACGGCCTTTTGCGCGGCTTCGGCGATCGCCTTCGCGCCGTGCGTTTCAAAAAGGTGGCGTGCAATCGCCGATATGTCTGCAGTACTCATCTCTGGGCGCTCCCAGAAAAAGTCCTAGGTAAACATATTGGCCGATCCGCGACAGCGCATGCTGACGAAGGTCAAAAGCCGCGCAGATCAGGAATGCCCGCTCCCCGGAGCAGTCTGCGGAACGTCCGCTGAACTCGGCCCGTCGGCAGGGGGCCGCGATGGCGGAATGTTTCGGTCTCGGCCTTGCGCACTCCCCGCCGCGCTGCCTGCCGGATGCACATAGGGCTGGCATCCTGCACTGGACGCTGCACGACCCGTCGATTCCCGATAAGGAAGGAGATGTCGCCTACTGGTGCGCGCGAAAGCGCGCCGAATAGGCGAACGAATTCGGCGCACGCGCCGCCGCCGCGCGTAGTGGACGGCGCTTGCCGCCGCGGCGCGCAGCGCTGGCTTGCGCTCCAGTCCCATCCCGGAGGAAACGCGCGAACCACGGTTCCGCGGCACCGCGACCCGGCAGGTGAAGCAAAGGGCGAATCCAGGTCAACGGCATGCACCGACAGGACGTTGAAGAACAGATGCGTTGCGGCAGCGAGGCGCGAAGTGGGTTGAGCAGTGCTGCTGCTGCGCGCGGCTGTGCGTGCACTCCACGGCGGAGCGTCGTTGCGGCCCGGCGCCCGCGCCGACCGAAGGCACGCTAGCGCCAAGGACAACTCGCCAGCGAATTTGTCGCGGCAGCCAGGCGTATAGGGATGGCGCTAGGGCAGCACCCGAGCCGACAAGTGCTCCACGTATAGCGGCTAGAAGTCGGCGCCCTCGCCCGCGTCCGCCGGCGCGCGCCGGCGGACGCGGCGATGCTGCCAGAGCGCGAGCGCGACCGAGGCCACCGACGCCGCGAGCAGCATGCCCGAGATCGGCCGCGTGACGAACAGCCACGGATCGGCGTCGGTCATGACGGCGCGTACCAGGTTGGTCTCGATCTGGTCGCCGAGGATCACGCCGAGGATGAAGGGCGCGAGCGGGATGCCGGCCTTCACCATGCCGTAGCCGCCCAGCCCGAAGATCAGCAGCACGTATACGGTGGACATGGCGTTGCCGAGCGCATACGCCCCCACCGTGCACAGCACCAGCACCACGGGGAACAGCGCGGCCTTCGGCACGGTGACGATGCGCAGCATCCAGCGCGCGCCGAGCGCGATCACCAGCACCATGATGGGATGGGCGAGCAGATACGCCGCGAAGATGCCGTAGGCGATCTTCGGGTGCTGCGAGATGAACAGCGGCCCGGACTGGATGCCGTGGATGGTGAGCGCGCCGAGCATCACCGCGGTGACCGCGTCGCCCGGGATGCCGAAGGCCATGATGGTCACCAGCGAGCCGCCGACGTTGGCATTGTTGGCCGATTCCGAGGCGACGATGCCCTCGGGCGTGCCGGTGCCGAAGCGCTCGGGGTGGCGCGAGAGCTTCTTCGCCTGGTCGTAGGCCATCATGTTGGCGGCGCTACCGCCGATCGCCGGCAGCACGCCGATCACGACGCCGATGAACGAGGTCCACAGCAGCAGGAACGGGCGGCGCAGGATCTCCATGAGCACCTTCGCGTGCGACACCGCGAGGCTCAGCGTGCGATCGACCGCCTGCGCCGCGCGCCTCGCCCTGCCCATGCGCTCCACATCCCCCATGATCTGCGCGAAGGCGAAGACGCCGATCAGCACCGGCAGGAACGGGATTCCGCCCTCGAGGAATTCGATGCCGAGCGTCAGGCGCGGCGCGCCGAGGATCGGATCGTTGCCCAGCACGGTCACCACCAGCCCGAGCGCGCCGGAGAGCAGCCCCTTCAGCAGCGAATCGCCGACCAGCCCGGCCACCATCGACAGCGCGAGGATGAACAACGAAAAGAATTCCCAGGGCCCGAACTCGAGCGCGAACGTCGCCAGCGGCCCGGTGGCGAAGATCAGGAACAGGCCGCCCAGCATGCCGCCGCAGAACGAGGCCCAGACGCCCAGCCACATGGCGCGTCCCGGCTCGCCCTTCCTCGCCATCGGAAAGCCGTCGAAGGTGGTGGCCACCGACGACGGCGTGCCGGGAATGCCGAGCAGCGTGGCGGTCACCAGGCCGCCGGCCGAGCCGCCCACGTACACGCCGGTCATGGCCGCGAGCCCCTGCAGCGGATCCAGTCCGAAGGTGAACGGCAGCACGATGATGATGGTCATCGTGATGGTGACGCCGGGCAGCGCACCGCCCACCACGCCGATCAAGGTGCCGAGCGCCAGCGGCGCGAGGTACTTGAGCGCCATCAGCCCGACGAGGCCCTGCCACAGCAGCTCGAACATCGGCTAGAAATCCGTCCAGCGCCCGCGCGGCAGCAGCACCGTCAGGTAATGCTCGAAGATCAGCCAGGCGGCGACCGTGGCACCGAGCGCGAGCAGGACGACGCGCAGCCATTGCCGCGCGCGCCGCGGCGGATCGAGCAGCGCGTTGAGCGCCGCCACGAAAGCGAAGGTGGCGACGCGAAAGCCCAGCGTCGGCAGCGCGAGCGTGTAGGCGAAGAACACGCCGAAGGCCGCGGCGACCAGGAGATAATTCGGCGCAGAGCCTGCGGCCGCCGGCGCCCGCGGCGCGCGGCGCCGGGCGAGCCAGTCCGATGCCGCGAGCGCGAGGCCCAGCGCCGCAGTCAGGCCGAGCACCAGCCGGGGGTAGAACCCCGGCCCGATCGGCACCAGCGGATTGCCCTGCAGGCCGAGGGTCAGCCAGTACAGGACGAGGCTCGCCGCGGCTACGGCGAGCCCCGCGAGGCCGTCGCGGCCGAGCATGGCGAGAAAGCGGAGCGCGCGCTCAGCGCTTCAGCATGCCGAGCTCGCGCGCGACTTCGACGGTCTCGTCGTCGTTGGTCTTGAAGAACCGCCCGTAGGCGATCTCATCCAGATAGCGCACCAGCGTGCCCTGCTTCTTGAAAGCCTCCGCAATCGAGGGATCCTTGGCCGCCACGCCGCAGGCCGCGCGCAGCTTCGCCAGCACTGCCGGCGGCGTGCCCTTCGGCGCCACCAGGCCACGGTTCACGGCGTACTCGACGTCGATGCCGAGCTCCTTCAGCGTCGGCACCGAGGGAATCTCGGGATTGCGCTGGTTGCTGGCGACCGCGAGGAATTTGAGCTGGCCGGCGTCGGCCTTGCCTTTCTGCGTAAGGTTCGATTCAGCGAGGTCGATGTGCCCGCCGAGCAGCGCGTTCATGCGCGCCGCGGTGCCTTCGTAGGACACGTACTTGAACTTCACGCCCGCCGCCCGGGCCACCATCGCCGGGAAGAAGTGGCTGGTCGAGCCGAGCGTGGCGCCCACCGTGATCTGCTCCGGGCGTGCCTTCGCGTCGGCGAGCAGCGCCTTCATGTCCGCCCAGGGCGTCTTCGGGCTGGCGGTGACGATCGAGGGCGTCGAGCTCACCAGGCACAGCGGCTCGAAGTCCGCGTAGCTCACGTCCGCAACCCCGGTGTGGTAGGTCGAGTGGATCGAGTCGTGGATGGCGAAGATCGTGTAGCCGTCGGCCGGCGAGTCCTTCGCCTCCTTGGCGCCCTTGGTGCCGGAGGCGCCGCCGACGTTGGTGACGACGATGGTGCCGCCGAGTTCCTTTTGCATCAGCGGCGCGAACACGCGGTAGATGACGTCGGTGTCGCCGCCCGCGCTCCAGGGCACGATCAGCTTGATCGGCCGGTCGGGATAGGCGGCGAACGAAACTGCGGGGAGCAGCGAAACGACGAGTGCGGCGGCGAGCTTTCTCATGGTGTCCTCCTCGGGGGTGGCGGCATAATAAGTCATGTTTCCCGGAAAATGGTACGACGAGGTGGCCGTGGGCGAGCGCTTCGGCACCAGCCTGACGGTCACCGAGGCTCACCTCGTCCTCGGCTCGGGCCTGTTCGGCGATTTCAACCCCTTGCACGTGAACGAGGAATTCGCCAGGCGCTCGCGCTTCGGCACGCGCATCCTGCACGGGCCGTTCACCAGCGCCCTGGTGTCCGCGCCCATCGGCAACTACTTCGCGGGCACCGCCCTCGCCTACCTGGAGCACCTGTGCCGCTTCAAGGCGCCGGTGCGCCCCGGCGACACGCTGACCTCGGACTGGACCATCGCCGAGAAGCACGACAAGCCCAAGCACAAGGGCGGGATCGTGGTGCTGCGCTGCACCTGCACGAACCAGAACGGTGAGCTCGCCGTCGAGGCCGAGGGGAAGCTTTTGGTGGCGAGCCGGCCTAAAGCCTGAAGCCTTCGACCCAGCGCCGGTCGATGCGGTCCTTCCAGCGCCAGACCCACGCACCTTGCCAGCTCACGCCGCCCCAATCGGCGATCGCGTAGCGCGACCCGCAGCTGATCAACGCGAGCGCGCGCCGCTGCGGCGCATAGCGCTGCTCCTCACCGCCCAGATTGGCCGCCAGCACCGGCGCGTGGCGCACGGCGAACACGCCTGACTTCGGGTGTGGCGCACCGCGCAACGTCGCACAATCGCCGGCGGCGAACACCTCGGGATGCGAGACGCTGCGCAACCGGTTGTCCACCAGTACAAAGCCGCGCTCGTCGGTGGCGAGACCGCTGTGCACAAGCCACGGCAGCGCGGCGGCGCCCGCGGTCCAGATGACCAGATCGTGGTCCTTGCGCATGCGGTCCGCGAACGCGACGCCCGCGCGCAGTTCGACGCCGTGGCGCGCGAGCTGACGAGCGATGCGGCGGGCGAGCCCCGGACGGAACATCGGGCGATCCGAATAGAGCGTGACGCGCGCGTTCGTGCGATGCGCCACCGCCATCGCCAGTTCGATGCCGGCAGCGCCGCCGCCGACCAAGGCGACTGACCGGACACGGTCCTTGGCCTCAAGCCACTGCTCCATGAAGGTCTCGAATGGTTTGGCGGCGAGCGCGTACTCGGGTGCCGCGGCATGCGAGCCCACGTCGAGCGAAGCAACGTCGTATTCGAGCTCCGATCCGTCCTCGAGCCGCACGCGCCGCGCCGCCGCGTCGAGCGCGGCAACGCGGCCGAGCACGAGTTTCACGCCCGCGCGCGCCGCAAGCTGCGCAACGTCGATGCGGATTTCGTCCAGCCTGTAGTGCCCGGCGATGAATCCCGGGAGCATGCCCGAATAGACATGCTGAGCGTAAGGCGTGACCAGCGTCAGCGCGCCCGGAATTCCGGTGCGCAGCACCCCGGCGTGCGCGTGCCCGCCGCCGAGCAGCAGGACGCGCCTCACCCGCGCGCTTCTTCGCGCTTGCGCAATTCCTTCCTCTGCACCTTGCCGGTGGTGGTCATGGGGAGCGCGTCGATGAATTCGATCTCCTTCGGATACTCGTACGGCGCGAGCCGCCCGCGCACGTGCTTCTGGATATCCTCCTCCAGCGCCTTCGTCGGCTTCTGCCCGGGCTGCAGCACGATGAACGCCTTGACGATGGCGCCGCGCGTCGCGTCGGGCTTGCCGATCACCGCGGCGTTGGCGACCGCCGGGTGCCTGACCAGGCAGCTTTCGATCTCCGCCGGGCCGATGCGGTAGCCCGAGCTCTTGATGACGTCGTCGGTGCGGCCCTGGTACCAGAGGTAGCCGTCCTCGTCCATCTTGCCCTGGTCGCCGGTCAGACCCCAGTCGCCGATGAATTTGTCCCGGGTCGCCTGCGCGTTCTTCCAGTACTCGAGAAAGAACACCGGATCGGCTTCGCCGTTGCAGCTGCGGTGCACCGCGATCTCGCCGAGCTCGCCGCGCGGGCGCTCCTGGCCCTGCTCGTCGATCACCGCGACGTGGTGGCCCGGATAAGGCCGCCCGATGGACCCGGGCTTCACCGGCCAGGCCGCCTGGCAGTTGCCGACCACGTAGTTGATCTCGGTCTGGCCGAACATCTCGTTGATGGTGACGCCGAGATGTTCCTTCGCCCATTCGATCACCGTGACGCCCACGCTCTCGCCCGCGCTCATGATCGAACGCAGGTTGAGGTCGTACTTTCCCTTCGGCTCGGGCACCGCCTTCATCATCAGCTTCAGCGCCGTGGGGAACAGGAACGAATTGCGGATGCCGTATTTCTCGAGCAGGTCGTACGCCTTCTCGGCGTCGAACTTGCCGCGGTAGCCGAGGATCGGGATGCCGAACGCCCAGGACGGCAGCAGCGCGTCGAAGAGGCCACCGGCCCAGGCCCAGTCGGCGGGCGACCAGAACATGTCGCCGGGCTGCGGAAAGAGATCATGCGAATGCACGAAGCCGCTGAGGTTGCCGATCAGCAGGCGGTGCGCTTCGTAGGCGCCCTTGGGCGCGCCGGTGGTGCCGCTGGTATAGATGATCAGCGCCGGGTCGTCCGCCGCCGTATCCACCACCGCGAAATCGCTGCTCGCCTTCGCCAGCAGCGCCTCCCAGGCGTGCACGCCCGATTCGCGTGCGCCGCCCACGCCGATCACGTGGCGCAGGCCGGAAAGCCTGCCGTGGATCTGCCACAGGTTGGCGAGGGTGGTCGGCTCGACGATCGCCACGCTGGCGCCGGCGTGCTCCATGCGGTATTCCAGGGCATCGGGTCCGAACAGGTGCGACAGCGGCAGCGCCACGGCCCCCATCTGGAAGATCGCCATGTACGCGATGGCGGACTCCGGGCGCTGCGGCAGGAGCAGCGCGACACGGTCGCCGCGCTGCACGCCGAGCGCGGCCAGCGCATTGGACAGGCGGTTGGCCTGCTGCTGGATGTCCCAGAAACTGTAGGCCGCCGTGGCCCCTGATTCGTCCTCCCAGTACAGGGCGAAGCGCGTGCGATCCCGCGCCCACTGCCCGCAGCAGGCCTGCGCGATGTTGTAGCGCGGCGGAACGTTCCAGCGGAAGTTCCGGGCCAGCTCGTCGTACCGGTCGGGCATCGCGGGCATTCTATACTTCGCCCATGAACCCCCAAGCCCTCGTCTTCGATGCCTACGGCACGCTCTACGACGTGCACGCCGTGATCCGCCGCTGCGACGAATTCTGGCCCGGCAAAGGCGCCGCGATCTCGCAGCTGTGGCGCCAGAAGCAGCTCGAGTACACCTGGCAGCGCAGTCTCATGCGCCGCTACGTGCCTTTCTCGCAGATCACGCGCGAGGCACTCGCCTACGCCTGCGAGGCACTCAAGCTGGCGCTGGACGATGCGCGCACGCAGGCGCTGATGCAGGAGTACCTGAAGCTCGCCGCCTATCCCGACGTGCCCGGCGCGCTGCCGCGCTTCGGCGAGCGCCAGCTCGCCATCCTCACCAACGGCTCGCCGGACATGATCGAGCCGCTCGTCAAGCACTCCGGGCTGAAGTTCGACGCCGTGCTGAGCGTGGACGCAGTGAAGATGTTCAAGCCGGTGCCGGATGTCTACCAGCTGGCCGTTGACCGGCTGGGTGTGGCGAAGGACGCCATCGGTTTCGTGTCCTCCAACTGCTGGGACGCGCTCGGCGCGAAGTCCTTCGGCTTTCGCGTCTACTGGATCAACCGCACGGGCGCGCCCGTGGACCGGCTCGGCTTTCAGCCCGACGGGCTGCTCGGCTCGCTCGGAGACCTGCCTGAAGTTCTGCGCTAATTGCGGCGCGCCGGTGGCGCGGCGGGTGCCGCCCGGCGACACGCTGCCGCGCTACGTATGCGACGCCTGCGGCGAAATCCACTACCAGAACCCGAAGCTGGTGGTGGGCGCGATCGCCGAGCACGAGGGCCGCGTGCTGCTGTGCCGCCGCGCCATCGAGCCGCGCTACGGCTACTGGACGCTGCCCGCGGGATTCATGGAGAACGACGAGACCGCGGCGCAGGCGGCGCTGCGCGAGACGCTGGAAGAGGCCGGCGCGCGCATCGAGCTCGAGGCACCCTTCAGCATGATCTCGGTGCCGCGCATTAACCAGGTCCATTTGTTCTACCGCGCCCGGCTGCTCGACCTTGCGCTCAACCCGGGCGAAGAGAGCCTGGAAGTGGCTCTGATGGAAGAGGCGCACATTCCTTGGAAGGACATCGCCTTCCGCACCGTGGGGCTGACCCTGCGGCACTGGTTCGCCGATCGCGCGCAGGGCAGCTTCGGCTTCCACGCCGAGGACCTTCCGCTCCGCTAGAATCCGCGGCACTCGAGGGGGAAGCCATGAAAAGAACGTCTCTGCTGGTCGCGTTGCTGGTCTTCGCGCCGCTCGCCGGCGCAGCGGACGCCAAGCTCGACCCGGCGAACACCGCGTGGATGATCACCGCCTCGGTGCTGGTGCTGTTCATGACGCTGCCCGGCCTGGCTCTCTTTTATGCCGGCCTGGTGCGCGCGAAGAACGTGCTCTCGGTGCTCATGCAGTGCTTCGCCATCGCCTGCACGGCGACGCTCGTCTGGGTGGTGGCGGGCTACAGCCTCGCTTTCGGCGACGGCGGCGGCGCCAACGCCTGGATCGGCGGCTTCGGCAAGGCGTTCCTCGCCGGCGTCGACGCCAAGGCGCTCTCGGGCAGCATTCCCGAGACGGTGTTCGCAATGTTCCAGCTCACCTTCGCCATCATCACCCCGGCCCTGGTGGTCGGCGCCTATGCCGAGCGCGTGCGCTTCAGCGGCATGCTGCTGTTCAGCATGCTGTGGCTGCTGTTTGTGTACTGCCCGATCGCGCACTGGGTCTGGGGCGGCGGCTGGCTGCAACAGATGGGAGTAATGGATTTCGCCGGCGGCTTGGTGGTGCACCTCAACGCCGGCCTCGCAGCGCTGATGTGCGCCCTCGTGCTGGGCAAGCGCAGGGGCTTTCCCGACACGGCGATGCCGCCGCACAACATGACCATGGCGGTCACCGGGGCGTGCATGCTGTGGGTGGGTTGGTTCGGCTTCAACGCCGGCAGCGCGCTCGCCGCCGACGGCACCGCCGGCATGGCAATGCTGGTGACGCACATCGGTGCCGCCACCGGCTCCCTCGCCTGGCTGGTATGCGAGAAGCTGCGCTACGGCAAGCCCTCGGTGCTCGGCATCGTCACCGGGATGGTGGCGGGCCTCGGCACCATCACGCCGGCCTCGGGTTTCGTCGGACCGCTGGGTGCGATCGCCATCGGCGCGGCTGCCGGCGTCGTGTGCTTCTTTGCCACCAGCGCGCTCAAGCGCTCGCTCGGCGTGGATGATTCCCTCGATGTCTTCCCGGTGCACGGCGTGGGCGGCATCCTTGGCACGATCCTCACCGGCGTGTTCGTCGCCTCGGCGTTTGGCGGCGTGGGCCTGCCCGATGGCCAGACGATGGGCGGGCAGGTTCTGGTGCAGGGCATTGGCGTGCTCGCGATCGCGGCGTGGTGCGGCGCCGTGACGTGGATCCTGCTCAAGCTGACGGACGCACTTGCCGGGCTGCGGGTGAGCGGCGACGAGGAAACCGAGGGCCTGGATACCGTCCTGCACAACGAGAAGGGCTACAACCTGTAGCGTTAGAATCGATCGCATGCAGCGCCGGGATTTCATCAAGTACTGCGCCGCCTCGGCCGCGGCGGTGGGCGCGCCGGTGGTGTCGGCGGATGCGCGGCCGCACCTTTATCAGCGCGTGAAGCTGGTCGCGGAAAACGGCGCGCCGCTGCGCGCGCGGAACCTGCCGGCAAACCGCAACCTGATCTTCCACTACCCGTACGCCGCGACGCCCTGCTTCCTGCTCAACCTCGGCCGCCCGGCGAAGGCCGCGGCGCAGCTGAAGACGGTGGACGACAAGCCCTACGAATGGCATGGCGGGGTGGGCGCCGAGCGCTCGATCGTCGCCTACTCCGCGATCTGCGCGCACAAGCTCACCTATCCCACGCGCGACATCAGCTTCATCAGTTTCCGCGCCGAAAAGAGCGTGGGCAACAAGTTCGCCCGCGTTATCCACTGCTGCTCGGAGCACAGCCAGTACGATCCGGCCGATGGCGGCCGCGTGCTGGCCGGACCCGCGCGGCAGCCCCTTGCCGCCATCCTGCTCGAGCACGACGCCGCGAGCGACGAGCTCAGCGCGGTGGGCACGCTCGGCGGCGAGATGTTCGAGCAGTTTTTCGTCAAGTACGCGTTCCGGCTGTCGCTGGAGAACGGTACCGACGCGCAACGCGCCGTTCGCGGCGTCACGCCCGTCACCCCCCTGGAGAGCTACTGCCGGCAGCAGGTGAAGTGCTGAAATGGCTCGGTCCTGGCGACCCTTTCCCGCCGGTGCAAAGCGTGCAGCAGAACCCCGCCGGCCTGCTGTGCGCGGGGGGCGACCTGTCGCCCGGGCGCCTGCTCGAAGGTTATCGCCAGGGAATCTTCCCGTGGTACTCGGGCGACGAGCCCATCCTGTGGTGGTCGCCCGACCCGCGCATGGTGCTGTATTGCGCCGAGCTCAAGGTGAGCCGCTCGCTCGCCAAGAGCCTGCGCAACCGGGGCTACGAGGTGCGCATCGACAGCGCATTCCGCCAGGTACTCTCGGGCTGCGCCGAGCCGCGGGCGGACGGCGGCGGCACCTGGCTGGGCGAGGACATGCGGGTCGCCTACGCGCGGCTGCATCGCGCCGGCCACGCGCATTCCTTCGAGACCTGGCGCGGCGGCGAGCTGGTCGGCGGCCTGTACGGCGTGGCGCTCGGCCGCATGTTCTTCGGCGAGTCGATGTTCTCGCGCGCGACGGACGCCTCCAAGGTGGCGCTCGTCGCGCTGGTCGCGGAGCTCGGCCGGCGCGGCTTCCCGCTGATCGACTGCCAGGTGCGCACGCCGCTGCTCGCAGCGCTCGGCGCGCGCGAGATCCCGCGCCGCAGCTTTTTGCGCGAACTGGCGGCATTGGTACACTACGACGAGTCGCCCGGGAAATGGACACGCACAACGGAGCCCAATGTCCCGACTGAATGACCTGCCGCATGCAGTACTGCAGTTCTACGTGACCGCGCCGTATCCCTGCAGCTACCTGCCCGATCGGATGGCGCGCTCGCAGGTGGCGACGCCGTCGCACCTCATCACCACCGACCTGTACGGCGACCTGGTGAAGTCGGGCTTCCGCCGCAGCGGCATTTTCACTTACCGCCCGCATTGCGACAGCTGCCGCGCCTGCGTGCCGGTGCGCATCCCGGCCGGGGAGTTCGTCGCCAACCGCTCGCAGCGGCGCGCCTGGAAGGAGCACGCCGCGCTCACGGCGCAGGTGCAGCCGCTCAAGTTCCGCCTCGAGCACTACGCGCTGTACCTGCGCTACCAGGCGAAGCGCCATTCGGGCGGCGGCATGGACAACGACAGTCGCGACCAGTATTCGCATTTCCTGCTGCAGAGCCGCGTCGACACGCGCCTGGTCGAGTTCCGCGACCAGGGCCAGCTGGTGATGGTGTCGATCGTCGACTACCTGCCCGACGGCCTGTCCTCGGTGTACACGTTTTTCGATCCGGAGCGCCGCGGCGCGAGCTATGGCACCTACAACGTGATGTGGCAGATCGAGGCCTGCCGCGCGCTCGGCCTGCCGTATCTGTATCTCGGCTACTGGATCCGCGAAAGCCCGAAGATGGCCTACAAGTCGCGCTTCATGCCGATCGAGGGATTCAGCGGCGGCGGCTGGCGCCGCCTGAGCGAAGCGGACCTCGCCCGCATGCGCTTCTGAGGATGCTCTATGCGCTGGCGCGGCCCCTGCTCTTTGCACTCGACGCTGAGCGCGCCCACGAGCTGACGCTCGGGCTCGCGGACGCGCCGCTCCGGTTCGGCCTGCTGCGCGTGGCGCGCGCGCCCGGCGCGCCGGTGCGCGCCATGGGCCTCGAGTTTCCCAATGCCGTTGGGCTCGCCGCCGGCTTCGACAAGAACGCCGCGCACGTCGATGCGCTGGCGCGCCTCGGGTTCGGTTTCCTCGAAGTTGGCACGGTGACGCCGCGCCCGCAGCCCGGCAACGCGCGCCCGCGCCTGTTTCGGCTGCCGCGCGCGCAGGCGCTCATCAACCGCATGGGGTTCAACAACGCGGGCGTCGAGGCGTTCCTCGACAATCTGCAGCGCGCGAGCTTTCGCGGCGTGCTCGGCATCAACATCGGCAAGAACGCCGACACGCCGATCGAGCGCGCGGCGGACGATTACGCCGCCTGCCTCGAGCGCGTGTACGCGCGCGCGAGCTACGTCACCGTCAACGTGTCCTCCCCCAACACGAAGAACCTGCGCGACCTGCAGGAAAACCGCCAGCTCGAAGCGCTGCTCGCGCGCCTTGCCGCCCAGCGCGACGCGCTCAGCGAGCGGCACGGTCGCCGCGTGCCGCTGGCGCTGAAGGTGGCCCCGGACCTCGACCCGAAGCAGGTCCAGGGCATCGCCGACGCCGTGCGCCGCCACGGTATCGACGGCGTCATCGCCACCAACACGTCGCTCGCCCGCGAAGGTGTCGAAGGGCTGGCGCATGCCGACGAGGCGGGCGGGCTTTCCGGCGCCCCGATCCGCGAACGCAGCACGGCCACGCTGGCCGCGTTCGCCGCCGCGCTCAAGGGCGAAGCGGCGCTCATCGGCGTGGGCGGCATCCTCAGCGGTGAGCACGCCGTGGAGAAACTCGCTGCGGGCGCGTCTCTGGTGCAGCTGTACACGGGCCTGATCTACCGCGGGCCCGACCTGGTCGCCGAATGCATATCGGCCTGCCGCGAGAGATCAAGGACGGCGAGTACCGCGTCGCGCTGACACCGGCGGGTGTCGGCGCCCTGGCGCGGGCCGGCCACGCGGTGAGCGTGCAGCCGGGCGCCGGCGCCGAGTGCGGCTTCACCGACGAGGACTACGAGCGCGCGGGCGCGCGTCTGGGCGACCCGTGGGCGGGCGAACTCGTGGTGAAGGTGAAGGAGCTGCAGGCCGCCGAGCAGCGCAAGCCGCATCGCGGGCAGACTGTCTTCTGCTTCCAGCATTTCGCGCCCGACCGGCAGCTGCTCGACGCCGCGCTCGCTTCCGGCGCGACTTACGTCGCTTTTGAAACCGTAGGAGAAACCGATGGCAGCCTGCCGATCCTCAAGCCCATGTCGAGCATCGCGGGGCGCCTCGCCGTCCAGGTCGGCGCCTGGTGCCTGCAGAAGCACAACGGCGGCAGCGGCGTGCTGCTGCCGGGCGTGGACGGCGTGCCACCGGGCAAGATCGCGATTATCGGCGCCGGTACGGTAGGCTCGAACGCGCTGGCGGTCGCCCACGGCTTCGGCGCCTCGATCACGGTGTACGACCGCAGCGATGCGCGCCTGGCCGCGCTCAGTCAGCGCTACCCCGGCGTGCGCTTCTCGACCTGCGCACCGGAGATCGCCGACACCGACCTGGTGATCGGCGCGGTGCTCGTGCCGGGAAGCCTTTCGCCCAAGATAATTACGCGCGCCATGCTGCGCGGCATGCGCCGCGGCTCGGCCCTGGTCGACGTCGGCATCGACCAGGGCGGCATCGCCGAGACCTCGCGCCCCACGAAGCACAGCGCGCCGGTCTATGTGGACGAAGGTGTGGTGCACTATTGCGTGCCAAACATGCCTGCGGCCTGCGCGCGCACGGCGAGCCTCGCGCTGGAGCAAGCCCTTCTGCCGTGGCTGCTCGAGCTCGCTGCCGGCACGGTTTCGCCGGCGCTTGCCACGGGCCTGCAGGTGCGCGCCGGCAAGGTCGTGCACGCGCAGCTGGCGCGAGACACCGGCCGGTGAAGCGCGCCACCGTCGCCCTCGTCGACGAGGCGCGCTGCATCGGCTGCGCGCGCTGCATCGATGCCTGCCCGGTGGACGCCATCGTCGGCGCGCGCGGCTTCATGCACACGGTCGTGGCGGAGCTGTGCATCGGCTGCGACCTGTGCCTGCCGCCCTGCCCCGTGGATTGCATCGATATCGTGCCGGCGGGCGTGCCCTGGACGGCGGCCGACGCGCGCGCCGCAAAACAGCGCGCCAGTGCACGCAAGCGCCGCCTGGCGCGTCAGGCCCAGGTACCGTCGAGCGATGCAAAGCGCCGCCGAGCGATCCTCGCCGCGGCGCTGGCGCGGCGGCGATGACGCCCGCGAAGCGTCACGAGCTGTTCCGGCGCCTGCGTGAAGCCAATCCGGAGCCGAAGAGCGAGCTCAAGTACCGAACGCCGTTCGAGCTGCTGGTCGCGGTCGTGCTCTCGGCGCAGGCGACCGACAAGTCGGTCAACCTCGCCACGCCGCAGCTGTTCGCGCTCGCCCCCACGCCGCAGGCCATGGTGGCGCTGGGTGAGGCCCGGGTGACCGAGCACATCCGCACCATCGGCCTTTTCCGCACCAAGGGCAAAAACCTGATCGCACTGTCGAAGCGGCTCGTCGAGCGCCATGGCGGCGAGATACCCGCCGATCGTGCGGCGCTGGAGGCGCTGCCCGGCGTCGGGCGCAAGACCGCCAACGTGGTGCTGAACGTGGCCTTCGGCGAGCCCACCATTGCCGTCGACACGCACATCTTCCGCGTCGCCAACCGCACCGGGCTCGCGCCCGGCAAGAACCCCGAAGAGGTCGAAGCGAAGCTGCTCAAGGCGACGCCGCCCGAGTTTCTGCGCCACGCCCACCACTGGCTGATCCTGCTCGGGCGCTACGTGTGCGTGGCGCGAAAGCCGAAATGCCCGCAGTGCGCGATCCGCGACCTGTGCGGCTACAGGGGAAAGACGCGCTAGCGCTGGTAGTGCAGCTTGGAGGGCTGGCTGGAAAACCAGGCCGCCAGGTCCTCGATGTCCTGCTTGGTCAGCGACAGGGCGAAGCCCTTCATGATCGCGTTGTTGCGCTTGCCGGACTTGTAGTCCTGCAGCGCCTTCGCGAGGTAGTCCGGATGCTGGCCGGCGAGGATCGGGTTCTCGGGGGCGGTCGGTTTGCTCCCGTCCGCACCGTGGCACGCCGCGCACACCTGCGAGGCTTTCCGCTTGCCGGCCTCGGCGTTGCCGCCGGCCTGGGCCGCGCCGCACAACGCAAGCGCCACGACGAAGATCGCGAGGCGGCTCACTTGCTGCCTCCGTAATAGGCGGCGATGTCCTCGATGTCCTGGTCGCTGAGGCTGGCGGCGATGCCGCGCATCGACGGGTGCCAGCGCTCGCCCGCCCGGTACGCCTTCAGGGCGTTGGCGAGGTACGCCGCGTTCTGGCCGCCGATCTTGGGCACGTGGTAGACGAGGGGATACGCGGTCTTGTATCCCGGGATGCCATGGCAGCCGATGCACATCGACACCTTGTCGTGCGTCGGAGCCGCCGCGGGCTTCTGCGCCAGCGCGGCGCCGCATGGCGCGGCGAGGGCGACGGCGAGCAAGGTGCGTGCGAGCATGTTCTGGATTCGAGAGGTGAAAAAGACCGGGCGATTATAATGCGGTTTTTACCAGGAGCCGCGATGCGCTTCACCG
>JAOTWE010000272.1 GCA_029863065.1 Betaproteobacteria bacterium | reverse complement strand
TTCAGCGCCGGCATCACTTCTTCCGCCATCAGCTCGAGCGAGCGGCGCGCGAGCGCCGCGTCGGCCCAGTCGATGCCGCAATACAGCAGCGTGCCGAAATCGCCCACCCTTTCGTGAAAGGCGAGCAGGCCGTCCACCACCTCATCCACCGTGCCGGCGATGACCAGGTCGCGCATCACGCCGTCGAGCGTCACCGATTCGTCCGGCGCGTCCTTCGACGCCTTGAACAGGTTCGCGCGGCCGGCGCGCTTGAGCTTGGTGAGCAGCTGCGAGTAGTAGAAGCGGTACGGGCTTTGCGCGCCGAAGCCGTACTCCTTCGCCTTGCGCGCGTCGTCGGCGACGAACACGGTCTTCGCCACGCGCCAGTTCGCGGGGTCGGCCTTGCGAGCGCCCTGCTGGCAACCCTCGGCGTACCGTCCCCAGTGCGACTGCACCCACTTCGGCAGCAGGAAGTTCGCCGAGATCGGGTCCCAGCCGCGCGCCGCCGCGGCGGTCACGCCCTTCGAGAACGGCTCTACAGCAGTGACCACGATCGGCGGGTGCGGCTTCTGGAACGGCTTCAGCATGATGCCCTGGCCGATGTCGAGGATCTGCGTCTTCGCCGTCGAGATGTTCCAGATCTCGCCCTTGATGTCGTAGGGCGGCTCGCCCGCCCAGATCGCCAGCACGTGGTTGATGCACTCGAGAAACCGCTTGCCGCGGTCCTTGCCGAGGTTCTCGAAGACTTCCATGTCGGTGGGCAACCCGCCCGGGCTGATGCCCATGATGAAGCGGCCCTCGAGCAGGTTGTCGAGCATCGCCACTGTCGTCGCCACCGTCACCGGGTGGCTGTTCGAAAGATTCAGCGTGCCGGTGCCGAGCTTGATCGTCTTCGTGTCGTGCGCGAGCGAAGCGAGAAACACCGCGCAGGAAGTGATGTTCTCGGCGGCGTCGGTGGCGTGCTCGCCGACAAAGGCTTGCGCATAGCCGAGCCGGTCGGCGAGCAGGATCGCCCCGCGATCCTCGCGCAACGTCTCGACCCACGGGCGTCCCGGCGGGTGCAGCGGCATGGTGAAGTATCCGAGCTTCATCGCGTGGCGCGGTCGAGTTTACCTCACGGGGCGGCGTGCAGCCCGATGCCTGCGAATCGCGACGGCGGCGATCGTTGACATCGTCGACAATCCGGCGCTAGGCTCGCCGCACGCACGCGGGCCCGAGGTCAACTACACAGGATGCGCACGCTTCGCAAGCCATGAGCCATGGGCATCACGTACGCGCTCCTGGCGATGCTGGCCTTCGCCACCAACATCATCATCACGCGCTCCGCGGTGGCGCGCATGCCGGTGGAGGCGGGGTTCTTCATCGTGCTGGCGACGAACGTCCTTTTTCCGGCGGCGCTGTTCGCGGCCGAGCTGGGGGTGCGCGCCGCGCCCTATGCCTGGCACTGGAAGGGCGCCGGCCTGTTTGCCATCGGCGGCGTGATCGGCACGTTCCTCGGCCGGCGCTTCCTGTTCGACACGGTGAAGCTCCTCGGGCCGTCGCGCGCCAGCGTGTTCCACTCGACCGCGCCGGCCTTTGCGCTCGTCGGCGCCTGGCTGCTGGCTGGCGAGTTACTGGGTGCGTACGAGCTCGCGCTCATGGCGCTGGTCTGGCTGGGCCTGTGGCTGACGCAGCCGCGCGCGGGGTCGATGCACGCCCTCGCGCCGGACATGCTGCGCAAGGGCTTCCTCGCCGGGCTGCTGACGGTGGCGGGCTTCGGTTTCGGCAACGTGCTGCGCGGCCTTGCCATGCGCGACTGGAGCGAGGCGGCGCTCGGCACGGTCATCGCTTCGCTGGCCGCGCTCGCCTGCCAGTTCGCGGTGACGCGCAACTGGGCGCGCATCGGCGCGCACTTGCGCGCCGCCGATCACAGCGCCATCCTGCTCTACGCCGGCTGCGGCGTCTTCACCTCGCTCGGCTCGATCTTCATCTCGCTCGCCATGACCAAGATCGAGATTGCGCTCGCGGTGCTGGTGGTGCACACGACGCCGCTGGTCATCTTTCCGGTGAGCGTATTCCTGCTGAAGAACCGCGAGGAGCTGAGCGCGCGCACGGTGAGCGGCGCGGCGCTGGTGCTTGCGGGCATCGGCCTGCTTGCCGCGAGGTAACCAGCGCGCCGGCATGAAGCCGTTGCAGCACCTGACGATCGTGGATCTCTCGCAGGCGCTCGCCGGCCCGTTCGCGAGCATGATCCTCGCCGAGCTCGGCGCCACGGTGATCAAGGTGGAGCCGCCGGGCGCGGGCGACGAGACGCGCGCCGCCGAGCCGCGGCTCGCATCCGGCAGCGCCCAATTCTTTGCCTGCAACCGCTCCAAAGCCTCGATTACCGTGGATCTGCGCGCCGACGGCGGCCGCCGCATCATCCGCGAGCTCGCGCAGCAGGCGGACGTTCTCGTGGAAAACTTTCCGGTCGGCACGCTCGCTCGCCAGGGGCTCGACTACGCCGCGCTGTCGTCGATCCATCCGCGGCTGGTTTACGTCTCTTGCACCGGCTTTGGCCAGAGCGGGCCGTACGCGCAGAAGCAGGGTGACGGCCCCGCGCAGCCGGGCCTGCCGGCGGCGGACCTGACCTCGGGCCTGTGGGTAGCGATCGCCATCCTCGCCGCGCTCAGCGGGCGCGAAAAGACCGGGCGCGGGTCGTACGTCGATTTCTCGATGTTGGATGGCCAGGTGAGCCTGCTGGGGCTCGCTGCCGCGCGCTATTTCGCCCTCGGCGCGGCCGACGTGCCCGCCGGGCCGATGAAAGACGTCGCCGAGGTTCTCGCCGATCCGCACGTGCGCGGCAGGAAACTCGTCGGCAGCTTCGACTATCCGGGGGTGGGCGAATTCAAGGCGCTGGCGCTGCCGTACAAGTTCCTGGGCTGGGACGATCCCCGGATCGGGCCGCCGCCCGCGCTCGGCGCGCACACCGAGACCATCCTGAAAGAGCGCCTCGGCTATACGGACGAGCGCATTGCCGAGCTGCGCCTGGCGAAGGCCATTTGACCGATCGATACCAGGCGTTGGAGGACGTGAGCGACTGGGCACCGAAGTCCCTTGGACAGTTCCTCGCGGCGCGGGCGCCGCACGCCGACGCGCTGGTGACGCCGACGCGGCGGCTGAACTATGGCCAGCTACAGCGCGCGGCGGGCGGCGTCGCGCGCGCCATGCATGGTTTGGGCCTGCGCAAGGGCGATCACGCCGCGATCCTGATGGGCAACGACGAGTACTGGCTGGCGCTGTTCTACGGCGCGGCCGTACTCGGCGTGGTCACGGTGCCGGTCAACACGCGCTTCAAGGCTCCCGAGCTCGAGTACTGCCTCGCTCAGGCCGACTGCAAGGCCCTGTTCTACGCGCCGCGCTTTCTCAACAACGACTACGCGACGATGCTGCGCGGGGTCGAGGCACGGCTGCCGCGGCTCGCGCACAAGGTCGCGCTCGGCGAAGCATCGTGGCGCGCCTTTGCCGCGCTCGATCGCGGGCAGAAGATACCCGGCGGCGTTACCGCCGGGGACCTGCTCCTCATCCACTTCACCTCCGGCACCACCGCCCATCCGAAGGGCGTGATGCTGACGCACGACAACATGCTGAGAAACGCCTGGGCCGCCGGCGCGCGCATGGGCGTCAAGCCCGAGGACCGCTACTTCAACTGCTGGCCCTTCCTTCAGGTCGAGGGCGCCACGCTCTCGGCGCTCGTCTGCCTCGCCCACGGTGCCTGCCTCGTCACGCAGCCCAGCTTCGAGGCGGGCG
>JAOTWE010000271.1 GCA_029863065.1 Betaproteobacteria bacterium | reverse complement strand
GCCCTTGACGAGGGTCACGCCCGCGCTCTCCATCGCGACGTCGGTGCCGGTACCCATGGCGATGCCGACGTCGGCTTGGGCAAGAGCCGGCGCGTCGTTAATGCCGTCGCCCGCCATCGCCACCTTGCGGCCCTCGGCTTGCAGGCGCTTCACTTCCTTCGCCTTGTTCTCGGGCAGCACTTCTCCTACCGCCTCGTCGATGCCGAGCTGGCGAGCGACGACTGCCGCGGTGCGCTTGGAGTCGCCGGTGAGCATGACAATGCGCACGCCCCGCTTCTTCAGTGCCGCAATGGCCTCGGGGGTGCTGTCTTTGATCGGATCGGCGACCGCCGCAATGCCGTAGGTGCGCCCGTCCACGGCGAAGAAGACAACCGTCTTTGCCTCGCCGCGCCATTTTTCCGCCCGCTCCTCCCAGGCACCGGCATCCGCGCCCCGCTGCCGCAGGAACGCGCGGCTGCCGACGAGGACCGTGCGTCCGCCGACGCGCGCTTCGACGCCCATGCCGTTCACCGCGTCGAAGCCCTCAGCGCGCGCCGGTGTGATGCCTCGCGATTTTGCGCCCTCGACAATGGCGGCCCCGATCGGGTGCTCGGAGAGCTGCTCCACGCCGGCGATGAGCGCGAGCGCCTCGGCTTCATCCAGGCCCTCGCAGGCGAAATCGGTGAGCGCGGGCTTGCCGAGCGTGAGCGTCCCGGTCTTGTCTACGACCAGCGTGTCGATCTTGCGCATGTGCTCGATCGCCTCGGCGTTGCGGAACAGAATCCCCATGCCGGCGCCGCGTCCCATGGCCACGGTCATCGAGATCGGCGTGGCGAGGCCAACCGCGCAGGGGCAAGCCACGATCAGCACCGCGACGGCGTTGAGAAGCGCATACGTCAGCGCGGGTTCAGGGCCGAAGAACCCCCAGACGAGGGCGGTGATGAGGGCAATGAGGACCACGGTCTGGACGAAATACGCGGCGATGATATCGGCGAGCCGCTGGATGGGCGCGCGCGTGCGCTGCGCCTCGGCCACCATGTGCACGATGCGCGCCAGGAGCGTATCCGAGCCCACGCGCTCGGCTTGCATGACGAGCGAGCCGCTGCCGTTCACCGTCGCGCCGGTGACGCGATCGCCGGGCTTCTTCGCCACGGGCACGGGCTCGCCGCTGATCATCGATTCGTCTACGCGGCTTGCGCCCTCGAGCACCTTACCGTCCACCGGAATCTTGTCGCCGGGCTTGATGCGCAGCCGGTCGCCCACATGCACGGATTCGAGGGGTACCTGTTCCTCGCTGCCGTCTTCGCGCAGGCGCCAGGCGAGGTTCGGCGCGAGCTTCAGGAGCTCGCGAATTGCCTGGCTGGTCTGCCCCATGGCGCGCAGCTGCAGCACGTCGCCCAGCATGACCAAGGTGACGATCACCGCCGCCGCCTCGAAGTAGGTGCCGACCGAACCGTCGTGCTCGCGGAACTCCCGGGGGAACACATCCGGCAGGAACACTGCGACCAAGCTGAACAGGTAGGCCAGGCCCACGCCCAGACCGATGAGCGAATACATGTTCAGGTTCCAGGAGCGCAGCGAGCGCGCAAATTTCGCGAGGATCGGCCAGCCGACCCACAGCACCACCGGCGTGCCGAGCGTGAATTCGATCCAGCCGCGCACGTGCGGCGCGAGGCCGAACGGCTCCGTGATGCCCACCATGGGCGACATCGCGAGGATCACCATCGGGAACGACAGGACGATGCCGACCCACATTCGGCGCGTGAGATCGCGCAGCTCGGCGCCGTCCTGCTCCGCGGCCGTCCCGGCCACCGGGACGAGCGCCATGCCGCAGATCGGGCAGTCGCCCGGAGCGGGTTTCACCACCTCCGGGTGCATGGGGCAGGTGTATTGCGCGCCCGGCGCGGCCGCAATGGGGGGCGCCGCTGGATGCTGCTCGTGTGAGTGTGCGTGTGCGTGCTGATCCATGGTCCTAGTTCTAGTCTTGGTTTGCGTCATCGTGCCCGCGGTGCCCTCCATGCCCGCCGTGCCCGTGAAACAGATGCATGAGCGGGCACGCCAGCAGCAAGGCATACGGCAGCCACTGCAGCGCGTGGGCGCGATGCTCCAGGATCAGGGGAACCGCGGCGACCGCAATAAGCGCGCACAGCGCGATTCCGGTGCGTGACGTCCAGAAGGCCGTCCTGGGGATCACCACGCCGTGGAACTTCGAATCAGGTTCGTCTTTCACGGGGCATCTCCTTGCTTGGTTGGGCGCAAGATGCACCTTGCCATGATGGAAAGGTCAAGCCCCGCGTGTATCTAGGCGACGCAGTGTGCGTGTTCCTTGGACGCTTTGTACAGTTTAGTGCCCACGAAGGCGATGCCCGCCGCGTTGAACGCGAGCCCGATCCAGAACAGCTCGACCTGGAACTGCGCCGCGAACGCAACCAGCCCCGTCGCGCCCAGCACCGGCGCGACATTCGTCAGGTAATGTGCACAGCAGGAAATCATCGCCGCCGTTGAAGTCGCTCCCGAAGCCGCGACCACGGTTCCCGTCTGCTTCGCGCGGCTGACGACTTCGCGCAACTTCAGGAACAACGCGACTTGCAGCCCAAACCCGGCGGCGAGCGGCACGATGTAGAACCAAAACTCGGAAAACTGCTCCCAGGTGAAGCTCCAGCCTGATACAAGGGTGAGCGCGCCGAAATAGATCGCCAGCAGCGCGCCGAATGCGGTAACGCCGAATCCGGCCGGTCGGGGTACTGCAGTGGCAGTAGCCATGGGTCGATGCCTATTTCAGGTCCCAGCGAAAGCTGCGCGGGGCCGGCTCGCCGGGTCGGCGGATCTGCAGCTCGACGGCGCCGGGCAGCTTCACCAACCCTTTGAAACGAAGTACGCCACTGCGGTGATGGCCGCCGGGCGGAGCGCCTTCCCACGCGAGTGGCTCATGGCGAGCGCCCTTCGCGTCAATGAGCACCGAGTTCTTGACGAGGTCGTCGCTGAGGTCCTGGCTGTGTGTATTGAGCGCCACGTCGAATTCCCAGACCGCAGCGCCGGGCGCGACGTTCTTGGCTTTGACGCTGACTGTTACCCCGCCCTCACTGTTCGTGCGGGTCCCAAGCTCTACGGCATTGACGACGCCCGACGCAATGAGCGCCGCCACCAGGAAGAAAAGACCGCGCAACACGTTCATGGTCATTCATCCTCCCAGGTCGCGCTTGCGCGCCTCGAACTCGGTCTTGTCGATCTCGCCGCGCGCATAGCGCTCGCGCAGGATCGAAAGCGCTCGGTCTTCTCCGGAGGCGTGGCCACTGCGGCCGCCGAACAGCCACTTCGCGAGCACCACGATGCCGAGGATGATCAGGAACCACCAAAGAACCATGTGCACGATGCCGAACCATCCCCAGCCCCAGCCGCCGCCCCAGCCCATCATGTCGCCACCCCACATGGCCGTCGCTCCAGCTATCGCTTTGGGCGGCCGTGCCAGCCGCGGCTCATCTGTTCGCGCTGCTCCGGCGTAAGGACCGCGTCCATCCTCTTGCGCGCCTGCAACTGGGCCTCGAACATCTGCTTGTGGGCATCGGCCATTGCTTCGTAGCCCTTGCGCGCCGCCTTCTCATCGAAGGCGCCCGAGCCGAACACCTGGTACATCGGCCCGCCTTCCTCGTGCATCTTTTCCATCAGGTCCCACTGCTTGCGGCCGATCTCCCACTGGATATCGGCGATCTTCGCGCGCTGCTCGGGGCTGAGGTCGACGCCGTAGCCATAGCCACCGTGGCCGCCCATCATTCCCGGACCCATGTGATGGCCGCC
>JAOTWE010000270.1 GCA_029863065.1 Betaproteobacteria bacterium | reverse complement strand
GCAAGCGCAGCTCGGGCGTCGGCACGGACTCGGGCATCACCTCGGCCAGCGGCCCGCCGAAATAGTTGGCGCCGAGAAACGCCAGCACCCAAGCCGCCACCGAGATCACTTCGCGCACCAGGCCGCGCCAGGCGCCCCAGGCGATCGATATCAGGAACCCGGCGAGGATCAGGTAATCGAGCCAGGTCATTTCACGAGCGGGTCGTGACGCTGCCGGGCTTGAATCCCAGCGCCTTGATCTGCTTGAGGGCGCGCTCGGCCGTATCGCGGTTCGGGAACGGCCCCGCCCGCACGCGCGTCACCGTGCCCTGCGCCGTTGCCACCGGCTCGGTGTAATAGGGAATCTTCGCGGCCTTCAATTTGGCGATGACGCCTTGCGGCTCGGCATAAGCTCCGACCGGTACGATGAACTGCGCATTCGCGAGCGCCGCTTCAGCACGCGCGCGTTCAGCATCCGTCGGCGCGGGCTTGCTTTCCGGAGCGGCGGCAGGCTTGGTTTCCGCCTCGGGCGCCGGCGCCTCGGGCTTGGCCTCGGCCTTGGGGGCTTCTCTGGGCGGCGCGGGCTTGGGAACCGCCTTGGGCTTGAACGCCGACTCGTCCTCGTTGGGAATGCGCACGCTGACGGGCGCGGTCTGGCGCGGCTGCGGGTCGAAAATCCACGGCAGCACGATCACCGCGACCAGCACCAGCGCGATCGACCCGACCAATCGCCGCCGGCCGCGGCGCTTCAGCGTGTTGACGTCCTGGGATTCAGCCATGAGTGCCGGCACCGTTTCGGGTGGCTGCGAGGGATTGCATCACTTCGGCGACGGTGAGAAAGGATCCGAAGGCGACGATTTTATCATTCTCTCCCGCCTCCTCCCGCGCTGCGGCAAGCGCGGCGGCCACGCTGCGATGCCGGGTCAGCGGGGTGCGGATGCCCGCGCTCGACAGAATGCGCGCCAGGTCCTCCGCGTCCGTTCCGCGCGGCCCGGTCAGGGTGCACAGATGCCAGCGGGTGACGCGCGGCGCCAGCTGCAGTGCCACGCCGGCGATGTCCTTGTCCCGCAGCATGCCGAATACGGCGATGGTTTCCGCGGCAAAACCCGCGGCACCGAGGTTCTCCGCCAGCGCCTCGGCCGCCTCCGGATTGTGCGCCACGTCGAGGATCACCTGCGGCCTGCCCGGGAGCACCTGGAAGCGCCCCGGCAGCTCGACCTCCGCAAGGCCGCGACGCACATCCTGCATGCCCACCGGCAGGCGCTCGCGCAGCGCGTCCAGCGCTGCGAGCGCCGCCGCGGCATTGCGCAACTGGCGTTTGCCGCGCAATGCGGGATGGCCAAGCGCCGCACGCCGTCCTGCAGGTCCCCAGTAGTCCCACTGGCCCGCATGCGCACGCAAGCCGAAGTCCCTGCCGAAAAGCAGCAGCGGCGCTTTCAGGCCCGCAGCCGCATCGAGTACGCTGGCCGGCGGATCGGGATCGGCAACGACGGCCGCGCGCCCCTGGCGGAAGATGCCGGCTTTCTCGCGGCCGATAGCCTCGCGCGATTCGCCGAGGTACTCCATGTGATCCAGGCCGATGCCAGTGACGATGGCGCAGTCGGCGTCGAGCACGTTGACCGCGTCCAGCCGTCCGCCCAGGCCAACTTCCAGCACCACCGCATCGAGCTCGGCGCGCGCGAACAGCCAGAACGCTGCCAGCGTGCCGTACTCGAAATAGGTCAGGGGCACGGTGCCGCGCGCCTGTTCCACGGCGGCAAATGCCTGCACCAGCGGCGCATCCGGCACTTCCTGCCCGGCGATGCGCACGCGCTCGTTGTAGCGCAGGAGGTGCGGCGAGGTGTACAGGCCGACGCGCCGGCTGGAGGCCAGCAGGATGCGCTCCAGCATCGCGCACACCGAGCCCTTGCCGTTGGTGCCGGCGACCGTGACCAAGGGACAGCCGATGCCCGCGTCCATGCGCCCGAGAACCGCGCGCACGCGATCCAGCCCGAGCGCGATGGCGTCGGGATGCTGGCGGCCGATGAACTCCAGCCACTGCGCGAGCGTGCGGGCGCTCACGAAGGCTGGTCGACGGCGATCCCCTGTAGCAGCGCGAGCAGCGTTGCCAGCTTGTCACGGAGCTGGCGGCGGTCGACGATCATGTCGACCGCGCCTTTTTCCAGCAGGAACTCGGCGCGCTGGAATCCTTCCGGGAGCTTCTGGCGCACGGTCTGCTCGATGACGCGCGGGCCGGCGAAGCCCACCAGGGACTTTGGCTCGGCGATCACCACGTCGCCGATCATGGCGTAGCTCGCCGACACGCCACCGGTAGTGGGGTCGGTCAGCACCGTGACGAACGGCAGGCGGCGCTCGGCGAGATCCGTGAGCGCCGCGGTGGTCTTCGCCATCTGCATGAGCGAGAGCAGTCCCTCCTGCATGCGCGCGCCGCCGCTCGCCGTGATGACGATGAACGGCAGCTTCTGCTCGATGCTGACGCGCACGCCACGCACGAAGCGCTCGCCAAGCACCGAGCCCATGGTGCCCGCCATGAATTCAAACTCGTGGACCGCTACCACCACGCCAATCGACTTGATCGCGCCCTGCATGACCACCAGGGATTCCGATTCGCCCGATTCGGCTTCCGCCTCCAGCAGCCGCTCGGAGTACTTCCTGGAATCGCGGAACTTGAGACTGTCCACGGGCAGCACCTCGGCGCCGATCTCGAAGCGCCCGTCGGCATCGAGCAAGGCGTCGAGCCGCGCGCGCGCGCCGATCCTCTGGTGAAAACCGCACTTCGGGCAGACGTTGAGGTTCTTCTCCAGGTCCGTGCTGTAGAGCACCGCGTCGCAGGACGGGCACTTGGTCCACAGGCCTTCGGGCACCGCGCGCTTCGGCCCCGAGCTGCGCTGGATCTTCGGCGGCAGGAGTTTTTGCAGCCAGCTCATGCGTCGAGCGCCTTGCGGATGGGTTGCAGCAACGCCTTGACGCGCGCAATCGCGTGCTCGGGTCCGGCAGCCTCGATTTCCTGGATGATGCGGCTGCCGATGACCACGGCGTCCGCGGTCTGCGCCACGCGCCGCGCGGAATCGGCATCGCGAATGCCGAAGCCGACGCCGATGGGCAGGCGAGTCGCCACGCGGATCCTGGGGATGCGCGCCGCGACGTCGTCCAGATCGAGGTTCGCGGCACCGGTCACGCCGCGCAGCGACACGTAATACAGGTAACCGCTGCCGACCCGCGCCACTTCCTGGATGCGCTGGTCGGTCGAGGTCGGCGCCAGCAGAAAGATCGGATCGATGCCGCTCGCCTTGGCCAGCGCCGCGAACTGCACGCATTCCTCGGGCGGGTAGTCGACGACGATCACCCCGTCCACGCCCGCCGCTTGCGCAGCGCGCATGAAGCTCTCAGTGCCCATCGCCTCGATCGGGTTGGCATAGCCCATGAGCACCAGCGGCGTCTGCGCATTCTCGCGGCGAAAATCGCGCGCCATGCCGAGCACGTCCCGAAGCCCGACGCCGTTGCGCAGCGCGCGCTCGCCCGAGCGCTGGATCACGGGACCGTCGGCCATCGGATCGGAAAACGGCACGCCGAGTTCGAGTATGTCGGCGCCCGATTCGACCAGCGCGCGCATCAGCGGCACGGTCATCGCCGCCGTCGGATCGCCCCCCGTGATGTAGGGAATGAGCGCCTTGCGGCCCGCCTGGTGCAGGCTCTCGAAGCAGGCCTGGATGCGCGACACGGCTAGAGCTCGAGGCCCGCGCGCGCGGCGACGGTCTGCATGTCCTTGTCGCCGCGGCCGGAAAGGTTGACGAGCAGAATGCGGTCCTTGGCCAGCGTG